>JAHFBB010000033.1 GCA_023250255.1 Chloroflexota bacterium
TGGTGCCCTGGCTCGTCCCGCTGGCCGCGGTCCTGGCCGGATTGGTCGGCTGGCTGTGGTGGCTCGTGCGCGCCCGCCGCGGAAACAGGGCCGATGAGCCTGACCCGAACCCGTCAACGCCGGACCCGACCGACCAGCCGGACCCCGCTGCCCGACGCCTGGTGGCGTGGGTTGGCGGGGGCGTGCTGGCGGTGGCCGCCATCGGCCTGTTTCTGCCCGGTCCCCTCGGGCTGGCCAATCCGCAGGTCGTGAACTCCGCCCTGCTCGAGGCTCAGCAGAGCGAGGCCCAACGACAGTCCCAGATCACCGAGCTGCTGACCGGGTTGCAGTCGGATCCGACCGACACCGATGCGCTGTCGGAGCTGGCGGATGCGTACCTGGCCGGTGCGAGTCAGACCGATCTCGAACGAGGTGCCCGCACGCTGTTGGCCCTGCTGGCTCTTCAACCGGAGCGGACCGATGCCTACACCAGGCTGATCACGGCCTATGTCCGTGCCGACGACTGGACCGATGCGCAGGCCGCGACCGATGCCCTGGCCGAGCTGGCTCCCGACTCGGCAGACGTTGCTTTCTTCAACGGCCTGATTGCCTGGCGCGGCAGGGGCGACGCCGAAACCGCGTTGGCCGCCTTTGACGATTTCCTGGCTCTCGCCCCGGATGATCCCCGAGCAACAATGATTCGCGCCCTGCGTGCAGAGGCCGCCGCTCAGTAGATTTCGATCCAGGACGCCCCCTACCATTGGCGCGGTCAGCCAGCGAGAGAGGTATGCGCCATGTCGTTCATCCAGGGATTCATCATCGGCTCGGTCGGACTGGCCGGCGGATTGCTGTCCGGGGCCTTTGGCATCGGTGGCGGGCTGGTCATCGTGCCTGGTCTGGTGGTCCTCGCGGGTTTCGGCCTGCGCGAGGCGGCGGGGACATCGCTGGCGGCGCTGCTGCTGCCGGTCGGGATCCTGGGTGCCCTGGAGTACTGGCGCGCCGGGGAGGTGAATGTCGCGGCCGCAGCTCTCATTGCCCTGGGGCTGCTGGTTGGGGCCTTCCTTGGTGCGCGTTTCTCGCTGGGTCTGCCGATCGACCTGGTCGGCAGGGCCTTTGGCGTCCTGCTGCTGGTGGTCGGGGTGAAGTTCGCCCTGTTCCCCTAGCTGAACAGGGGCGCCAGCAGGAAATAGGACAAGGCGGCGACGATCCCCGACGCGGGGAGGGTCAGCACCCAGGCGGTGCCGATATTGCGGGCCACCCCCCAGCGAACGGCCTTGATCCGGTCACTCGATCCGGTACCCATGATCGCGCTGGAAATGACGTGGGTCGTTGAGACCGGGATGCCGAAATGCGACGCCCCGAAGATGACGGTGGCCGCAGTTGTTTCTGCGGCGAAACCGTGGACCGGATCGAGTTTGACGACCTTGGTGCCCATGGTCTTGATGATCCGCCAGCCGCCGGCCGCGGTACCCAGCGAGATCGAGGTCGCCGCCACCAGGATGACCCACAGCGGGACCTCGAAGGTCGGGATGACGCCGGCGGTGAACAAGGCCAGGGTCATGATGCCCATGGTCTTCTGGGCGTCGTTCGAACCGTGGCTGAAGGCCATGAAGCCGGCGCTCACCACCTGAAGTCGCCGGAAGCGGCCGTTCAGGGATTGGGGGTGCGCCCGCCGGAAGATATTGAAAATCAGGACCATCGCCAGGAAGGCGAGCACGAAGCCAACGACCGGCGAGGTGACCAGCGGGATGAGGACCTTGTTGATGATCCCTTCGGGGATCCACGACTGGAATCCAGCGGCCGCGGCAGAGGCTCCGAGCAGGCCGCCGATCAAGGCATGGCTGCTGGATGACGGGATACCCAGCCGCCACGTAATCAGGTTCCAGGTGATGGCTCCCAGCAGGGCGCAGGCCACCACCAGCATGTTGGTATCGGTGGATTCGACGAGGCCTGCGCCAATGGTCTTGGCAACCGCCGTTCCGGTGAGCGCCCCGACGAAGTTCGCGGTGGCTGACATGGCAATCGCGTGGCTCGGCTTGAGGGCCCGGGTACTGACCGAGGTGGCGATGGCGTTGGCCGTGTCATGGAAACCATTGATGTAATCAAAGGCGACCGCCAGCCCAAGGACGGCCAGGAGGCCCAGGGTCCACCCCTCGGGAAGCATCGGTCAGGAGTGCTTGAGGACGATCCGCTCGAAGATGTTGGCCACGTCTTCACAGGAATCCACGGCCGACTCAAGCAGGGTGTAGATGTCCTTCCACTTGATGACCTCCAGCGGGTCGCTGCCCTCCTTGAACAGGGCGGCAATTCCTCGCCGGACGATCCGGTCACCCTCATTTTCGAGCCGATGGATCTCGATCCAGAACCCGTCCAGACCTCGGAAGGTATGGAGTTGCGCCATGGCGAGCTGGATCTGCTCGCACTGCCGAACGATGATCTCTGCCTGGTCGATGGCAACCTGGGTCGGCGCCGTGATCCCATACAGGATGAACGTGTCGGAGACCTCCTCGATGAGGTCGATGACATCATCGAGACGACTGATCAGGTCGCTGATGTCCTCACGGTCGAACGGGGTGACGAAGCTCGCCTCGAGCTGGCGGCCGATATCGTGACTCATGAGGTCACCGGCGTGCTCGGCATCGGTGATCTGGGCGGCAAGCCGTTCGCGTTCGTCGTAGTTATGGAGCATCTGCTCGAGCAGTCGAGCGCCGGCCAGGACGTTGGCACCGTCTTCGATGAACAGCCTGAAGAACTTCGTTTCGCGCGGGATCAGCGGGAGACGCATCGGTTCCTCTCGTGGATGGGCGGTGGGCGATCGATAGCGTACCGGTTTTCTGCCGACGACCGCGCGCGACGCTCCCCGGCAATGCCGTGAGGAGCGCCTGGAGGGCCGTGTGGGATTCGAACCCACGACACGAGGATTAAAAGTCCCCTGCTCTGCCGCTGAGCTAACGGCCCACCCGGCAAGGATACGGCCTCATCCCGTGTGTATCGGATGGCGTGGCGGGTCGAGGCCGAAGAGGTCTGCGACCTGATCCGGGAAGTGGGCGATCACCTGCGTTCGGACGGGCCGTCCGGAGGAATCGAGTTCGCCCAACTCGCCCGACAGGGGCCGTGGCAGCCGACCGAACCTCCGGGGCCGTTCGTGGACCGCGAACGAGGCGGCGGCCGATTCAAGGTCGGGCTGAATCGCAGCCATGTCGGAGCCCGCCCTGGGAAGGACGAGAACGCCGGTCCATGGCCGGTTGTCTCCCAGCAGAACGGCCTGGGTCACCGCTCCGCTCGCCACGAGGGCCGCTTCGATTGGGGCCGGGGCGACGTTCTTGCCAGTTCCCAACACGAGCAGGTTTTTCAGGCGACCGGTGATTCTCAGCAGGCCGGCGCTGTCGAAGGCACCCACGTCGCCGGTTCGCAACCAACCGTCGGCATCAAGCACGGCGGCGGTATCGGCTGCGCGGTCGAGGTAGCCGGCCATCACCTGTGGCCCACGGGCCAGGACTTCGCCGGTCACCGGGTCAAGTCGAAGTTCGGTGTCCGGGATTGGCGGGCCAACGGTTCCGTGGCGGTACGACTCCGCGCGACCGACGGTCAGCAGCGGCGCAGTCTCGGTCAGCCCGTAGCCTTCGAGGATCGTGATTCCCAGCTCCTCGAACAGCATCGCCGTCGCCGGAGGCAGTGGGGCGCCACCCGATGCAAGAAACCGCAGCCGTCCTCCGAAGGCGGCATGCAGGCGGCGGAGGACGAGGTGTCGGGCCAGCCAACAACCTGCCCGCACCGGTACCGATGGTCGACGGCCGGCGAGGTGCGCCTGGTAGCGCGCCTGTCGTACCGACCGAGCCCAACCAACGAGACGTCGCTGGAGCACTGATCCGCTCGCGAGCTGCGTCGCTACCCGGTCCCCGAATTGTTCGAAGAACAACGGGACGCAGGCCATGATCGTTGGCCTCACCGCCGGCAGGTCGGACGCCCACCGTTCGAAACTCCGATCCCCAAAGGCCACGGCTCCCCCGGCCGACAGCAACACCAGCACCCCTGCGCCACGCTCGAACATGTGACTCAGCGGCAGGACCGACAGCGTCCGATCGCTGGGGCCGATGTCGAGTGCCTGGGCGGCGGCCAGCGCACTGTGCACGACGTTGGCGTGGCTGATGAGCACACCCTTCGGGATACCGTCCTCGCCAATGGTGTGAACGATCGTGGCGAGCGACTCCGGCTTGACGGCTCGCCAGTTCCATTCCCACATGGGTCCGTCCAATGGGTAATCCAGCTCGCCGACATCCGAGAATCCGTCGGCTGGCTCCATGAGCACGATGGGTACCCTGTCTGCCCCGGCCGGCCAGCCCTCGGCGAACCGATGTGCCAGGTGAGCGTTCTCGGCAATGACCAGGCTGGCACCCACCGAGCGGGTCATGGCCGCCATTCGGGCCGGCGGGTCGCCGGGAAAGATGGGGCAGGTCACCACGCCCAGCGAAAGGCAGGCGAGGTCGGTGGTCACCCATTCCGGTCGCGAGCGCGACAGGATCATGACCCGGTCGCCCCCGGTGAGTCCTCGGGCGGCCAGCGTACGGGCCTCGCCACCGACCCTTCTCCACATCTCTGCGTAGGTCAGGCTCCGCCACCCCGACCGATGGGTCGCGTCCTTCCAACGCAGTGCCTCCCTGTGGGGCCATCGGCGCACCGAGCGCTCCACCAGTCCAACGATGGTGGCCACCTCCGGAAGGCTTCCCGGACGCAATGGTTCACCGCGAACGATATCGTTCACCGCCGGCCACGCCCGAACGGCAGGCACAGCGCCAAGGTCACGGCCAGCGACACGGCCAGGATTGCGCCGAACGTTGCCCACAGGCCCCACCCAACGCCGACCAGCGCGGCCGCGACGACCACCACTACCGGGTGGTGGATAACGTAGAACGGCAGTACCCGCGGGCTCGCCCAGGACAGCACTGCCGGCCGCGCCGTGAGGTAGACCGATCCGAAGCCGATCAGCACCAGCACCATCAGCCAGCCAACAACGGTGCGCCAGCTGATGTACGCCAGACCAATGAGGCTGAACTCCGGGTCGTGTTCGAGCTCGAGCGGCGAGGCGTGGGAGAGCATCGGTACGAGCATGATGAGCACGACCGGCATGGTCCAGAGCACGAGGCGCCGATGCTCGAGCAGGGCGACCAGCAGCCGGCGATCGGCGAGAGCGGTCACGCCCACCAGGAAATAGCCGAGCCACAGGAAGAAATCGGCCCAGTCACGGTAGGCCGGGGCCAGCGGTCGGAGCACCGCCTGGGTCGCGAGGAGCACGGCCAGCGGGAGGAGTCGTGCGGACCGGCCAGAGAGGCCGTTGCCCGGAAGCGGTTGGCTGGCATCCGGCTGGCGTAACAGCCAGCTGAGGTAGGGGATCGAGGCAACGACGTACACCAAGAGGAATGCCAGGAACCACAGGTGGTACCCATATTCGCCGAACCAGCGGGGGCTGAAGCTGAAGGTCAACGACCCGAGGTAGGCGGCCGGGAATGCGCCGATGTCCGCAGGGCCACCGCTCGCCAGCGCGGCGACATACGCCTGCAGCGGGCTGAGGATGATCAGCCCGAGCACGAGCGGAAGGACCAGGCGTCGGACACGGAGGCCGGTATGACCGCCGATCCCGCGCCCGCGAACCGCCAGCCAGGTCGTCGCCCCGGCTAGGAAGAACATCAGCGGCATGCCGAACAGGTACCCGAAGCCGGAGTAGATGGCCAGGACCGGGCTGTGCTCGGGGTAGTTGATCAGCCAGCCGGTCAACACGAACGGCTGCGCGGCGTGGAATACGAATGCGCCGAATACGACCAGCACCTTGAGCCAGTCGATCCAGTTGATCCGCTCGCCGCGTTCTGTCATTGGCGGGCAGCCTAGCGTCCGCCGGCAGCCGCGGAAGTGACCCTTGGCTCTTCCCAGGGTGCCATCCCGATCGCTAGGATCGGCCGTGAGATGGCACGGCTGACGAGCGCACAACCCGCGCAATGGACCGAACATCGCCGCTGGCGGCACGTCGCCACAGCGGCGTTCGTACTCCTGGCCTCGGCAGCGATGACCGCCGCCGCGATCATCTCGGATGGACGGATCGTCTGGCTGGCCTGGGATTCCCGCGCCTATTGGGAGGCCTTCCACAGCGCAACGCCCTACGTCGGCGCGAGCGTGGGCACCGTTGGCTCATTCCTCTACCCTCCGATCTTTCTGCAGGCCCTCGCCCCTCTGGGAAGCCTGCCCTGGCCGATCTTCCTGTTTACCTGGACGGCCGCCCTGGGCGCGACGGCAGTGGCTCTCCTGTGGCGGGTGCCGCGCCGCGCTCGGGCCTGGTTACCCGTCCTCGTGTTTCTCGCGGGGGCCGACATCTGGGCGGGCAACGTGAACGTGTTCATCGCCGCAGCCATCGTGATCGGCATGACGCGCCCAGCTGCCTGGGGACCGGTTGCCTTGACCAAGGTCACACCGGCCATCGGTCTGCTGTGGCACGGGTTGCGAGGCGACTGGACCGCGGTCTGGAGGGTCATCGCGGTCTGTGCGCTCATCACCCTGGCATCGATCGCCAGCGATCCAGCGCTGTGGGGTGCCTGGCTGACCATGCTGCGCGCGGAAGCCGGGCCGATGGTGTATCCCGAAGCCTTGCCAATCCCGCTCTACCTCCGACTGCCCGCGGCCGTGGCAGTCGTCATGTGGGCGGCACGGGCGGATCGTCCGGCACTGGTTCCGGTCGCCTCATTGCTGGCGTTGCCGGTCATCTGGTTCAACGGCCTGGCCCTGCTCCTGGCATCGGCCGTCCTCCTGCGCCGCGACTAGACCGATGCGCATCCTGCTGGTCGGGGTGGGAACGGTGGGTGATGCCATCGCCCGGATGCTCGCTACCCATTCCTGGTGCGAACAGGTCGTCCTGGCCGATTACGACCTCGCTCGTGCCCAGGCACTGCAGGCCATCCTTGGTGATCCGGAGCGCTTCGCCGTCGAGCAGCTCGACGCCGCTGATGTGGGTGCCGTGGCCGATCTGATGCGTGGTACGGGGTCAGACCTCCTCATGAATGCGGTGGATCCGCGCTTCGTGATGCCCCTATTCGACGGGGCGCTGGCTGTGGGTGCGAACTACATCGACATGGCCGCAAGCCTGTCGCGTCCCGGTGTGAAACTCGGGGACGAGCAGTTCGCCCGGCATGCCGACTGGGCTCAGGCCGGCCGGCTGGCGCTGGTTGGGATGGGCATGGATCCGGGCCTGAGTGACGTCTTCGTGGCCTACGCGGCGAAGCACCTGTTCGACGAGATCCGCGAGATCCACATCCGCGATGGCGGTGATCTCCACATTCCCGGGTTCGCCTTTGCGCCGGTATTCAGCATCTGGACGACCATCGAGGAGTGCCTGAATCCGCCGGTCGAGTGGCACGGGTCGGCCGGAGAGTGGATCACCACCGACCCGTTCAGCGCACCAGAGACCTTCCCGTTCCCCGAGGGAATCGGTCCAGTCGAGTGCGTGAACGTCGAGCACGAGGAAGTCCTGCTCGTGCCGCGGGTCTTCCCCGGAGTAGAGCGCGTGACGTTCAAATACGCCCTCGGGGCCGATTTCATCGCCAAGCTCCAGTTCCTGCACGACATTGGCCTGGACCGCACCGAACCGGTTCGGGTGCGCGGGGTCGAGGTCTCACCGCGAGACG
>JAHFBB010000034.1 GCA_023250255.1 Chloroflexota bacterium
CCAAGTGTTGCGAGGATGCCGGCGAGCTCTCGCTGCGAGGAGCGGTCGATGAGGTCAAGAGCCGAAAGACCAGTCGTTTCATCGAATCTCATGTCCGGCGGCCCGGGGGCCGCAAACGAGAAACCACGCTGCTGGTTGGCGAGCTGGTAGCTGGAAAGGCCCAGGTCGAACAGGACGGCATCGACTTCGCCGAATCCGGACTCGGCGGCGACATCGCCCAGCCGAGCGAAATTCGCGTGACGGACCTCGACCCGACTCCCAAATGGAGCGAGGACCGAAGCGGTCTCGCGGACGGCCGCCCGATCGGCGTCGAGGCCGAGGAGGCGGCCGTCCGGAGACGTGGTCTCCAGAATCCGCTCGGCGTGCCCACCGCCGCCGACCGTGCAGTCCACCACGGAGCTGCCGGCGTGCAGGTGCAACGAGGCAATGACCTCGTCGACCATGACCGGCAGGTGCCCTTCTCCCATGCGTGAATGCCTCTTAGCGGTCGACGTGCGGGCCGAGCGGCCCGGAGACGCATCAATGGCGGGGTCACAGCCCCAGTTCCTGGAGTCGTTCGGCGATTTCCTCGGGCGCGTCCTCCAACTTCCGTCGATAGGAGTCCCATCGAGCGGGTGACCACAATTCGAGGCGGCTGAGCGCCCCGACCACCACTACTTCGCCGCCGGACAGTTCTCCGTATTCGCGGAGATACGCCGGCAGCAGGATTCGTCCCTGGCCATCGAGATCCACATCCACCGCGCCCGAGGCCATGAAGCGAACGAACTCGCGGGCGGTGGCGCTGGTCGTCGGCAGGTCGGCCATCCGCTCGGCGAGGGAGTCCCACGCATCCCGCGGGAATACGCCGAGACATCCGTCCAGCCAACGCGCCACGGTCGCGCCGTGAGCCATCCGCGGACGAAAGCGGACAGGGATGGCGACCCGACCACGATCATCGACCGTGTGTCGGAACTCGCCCGTCAGGAAGGTCGCCCGCTCCATCGATCCTTCACGTTTCCCATCTGCCCCCATTTGACCCCATATTGGGCCATCGGCCGCCATATTAGCGCCCGCTGCGTCCGCGTCAAGCGGTTTTCCTGCGCAACTCGCCTTCCGGACTTGACACGGCGGGCGCCGTACCGTCTGCTCCCGTACCGTGCCACCCGCCCGCTCCTGGCTCGTCCTTGTCGCCGCCCTCGCCTGCGTCGGCCTGGCGACCGGTGCCGTCAGCGGCTCCTCCCTTCCTCCGTGCACCCATGGGGACCAGCCGACCTACTTCCTCGGCTATGACCGCTGGGAGCGCGTCCTGGTTGACACCACGTTGCTGGTGACGCCCGACTACGTTCCCCCCGACCTCCGACCGGTCGCCGATGCCGGGGTGCCCGGCGTCGGTTCGGTGAGGGCCGTGGTCATCCCCGACCTCGCCGCCATGGAGGCCGCGGCGGATCAGGCCGGCGCCGCCTTCGCGGTGCAATCGGCCTATCGCTCCTACATTCACCAGGAGGCGGTCTTCAATGGCTGGGTGGCACGCGGGGGGCTGGACAGCGCGCTTCTGGCGAGTGCCCGTGCCGGCCACTCCGAGCATCAGCTCGGCCTCGCCCTCGACTTCCGCAGCCCCGACGGCCCGGCCGGCTGGCAGGTTCCTGACTGGGCAACCACCCCACCGGGCGCATGGCTCGCGGAACATGCCTGGGAATACGGATTCCAGATGAGTTATCCGCGGGGCGTCAGCCCGTCAGAGACCTGCTATCAGTACGAGCCCTGGCACTACCGCTACGTGGGTCGAGGGCACGCCCGGATCATTCACGATCGGGCAATCACCGTCCGCGCCTATCTCTGGCAGTTCGGCAACGATCCCGATCTACGAGCGACGCTGGTTCCGAGCCCGACGATCGAGCCGTCACCGACTGCGGCTGCGACCGTGGCTGCGACACCAACAGCCCCCGAACCGACGCTGATTGCGACACCGATGGAGCCCACCGAAACCGACACGACCCCTGTGGACCCGCTGGTCGCGATCAGTCTCGGGGTGGTGGCGACCATCGCAGGCGGGCTTGCCGTGGCCCGGACACGAAGTCGAGCCCCGGGCGCCTGATCTACTGGATCGCCGAATCCTCGAGGGAGATCTGGAAGATCCACTGCTCCTGGGCCGTGAAGCCGGTGCTGCCGGCGATGCCGACCCACGCCCGACCTTCGTCCAGGGCGAGTTTCTCGCTCAGGTTGACAGCCACCGCTAGAACCGGCGTGGTCATGTCGTCCAAGTAGACCTCCAGGGTGCCAGGTCGGTAGGTGACCAGGACCTCGTGGATCTCACCATCGGAGAAGTTGGGGATAGCGGTCACGGTGCGGATCGAGAATGCCTCGGATGCGCTGTTCAGGCCCGTGCCGTTGGTGTGGACCGCGATGTGGTTGTCATTTGGGTCGCCCAGGTCGGGATTGCGGAATGTGTCGAATTCGACGGCCAGGCTGTTGGGCATCGCCGCGTAGCCCATTCCGCCACCCGGGCCAAAGAGCGCGTCGGTGCCGCTGTTCTGGATGATCACCGAAATACCGTCCCCACCCTCGGCCAACGGATCGCGCAAGGCGAACAAGAACGACAGGCGGAAGCCATCCGCGACCTTGATGGCCGACTCCGGCCACGCAGCGCCGAGCTCGTTCAAGCGGCTGGCCGTCAGCGTCAGTGCGCGTTCACCGCTGCTGGCCGCGTCACCGACCAGGACAAACCCATCTCCGGTGATGATGATCGGCGTCGGTTCGGCGGACGCCGACGGGCTGCTCACCGACGACGGCGATCCTGCGGGCGTGGGGCTGCCGGCGGCTGCCGATGGCGTAGGCGTGACGGTCGGGATCGCGATGCCGGAATCACGCCCGAACAGGAGGTAGGCCCCCCCGCCCAACAGCAACAGCAGAAGGAGGAGGCCTGCCAGCAGTGGTCGCCTCGATTTCCTGGCAGTCCGGACCTGTGGCTTGGGGGGAAGCGGAGCGGGAGCCACCGGTGCCGAAACGTGCCGGCGAAGAGCCGCCAACTCCTCGCTCGGGATCACCAGCACCCCGCGGAGGTAGCGGGGGCAGTTGGCATATCCGCGCTGGAGGCAGACGTTTCGCTGCTGGTCGCCGCTCAGCGGCGACACGTCTTCGTAGGCGTAGCACCGGTGGTCCTCGGTCGGCCCATCGACGAAGCCGACTCGCGAGTCCAGCAGGCCGAGGAACGGGCAGACCGTATCCGGCCGTTGGGCGAGTTGCTCGTACAGGGCCTGGCGGTCCGGATCAACCGCGGGCGGTGGGACGGTGTCCTTCTTGCGTCCAAACACGTTCGCCGCGAGTCTAGCGCGGGTCCCGACAGACTGGTACGAACGCACCATTGAGGCCACTGTCCGCTCCAGCCAGTCTGTGGGCGAGATGGCCGTTGAACCCATCGGCACAGTTCCCCGCACGCCCATTCCGCGGAATGGGCGGATCCGACGCTGCTCGGTTCGTTACGTATCGATCGTCAGCGCACCCCGGGGACGGAGCACGGAGGTTCTCTGCCTGCTGGGTGGAAAAGACAATCCGCTGCCGTTGGGAACCATGGAGGAGGCCCGACCGATCTGCTCGGCCTGCACCGCCACCACCATCTGGCGGGCCGACGAGGACTGATTCCCTGGAGAGCGGCCTGTAAGCCGGGTTCTGTCCCGCGTCCGAAGACGCGGGGACGGCCATCCATCTGGGCGACCTACCCGAGGGCTGTGCGAGCCACCTGCTGCGACGCGAACGCCGCTTTTCGCCCTCCTATTCGGTCTTGCTCCGGCTCGAGCTTGCCGCGTTTCACTCCCGCTTGCGCGGGCATCGTCACTGTGGCGCTGGTCCTCGCCTCACGGCGGACGGGCGTTACCCGCGAGCCTGCTCTATGGAGCCCGGACTTTCCTCGAATGCGGCCTTTCGACCGATGCATCCGCGGCCGTCCGGCCGCCTCCAGGGAGACCGATTGTACGCTCAGGCTGGCAGACCCTGGTCGACGGCCACATTGCTGAGCCGGTCGGCATGGCCGTTCAGTTCGCGCGGAACGTGCCCGACCGTGTAGGCATCGAACCCCGCGAGCAGTGCCATGACTCGAGCATGGATCGGTTTGAGCCCGGGATGCTTGACCCGATAGCGCCCGGCGATCTGGCGTGCGACCAGCTGCGAGTCCATCCGCAGGTCCACCTCTCGGTAGCCCAGCCGTTGCGCCTCGGTCAGCCCATCCTCCACGGCGCTCCACTCGGCCACGTTGTTCGTCTGGACCCCGAGGAAGCGGGCCAGCTCGGCGACGACCTCGCCGCTGTCCGTGTCCCGCAGGACGGCCCCGGCACCCGCCGGCCCGGGATTTCCCCGGGCCGCGCCATCGGTATGGATCAGCACCCGGCGGGAGCTCACGTGGCCTCGACGTTGGTGATCTGGCGGGTGACTTCCAGGATGGCGCGGGTGATGTTAATCCCCCGCGGACAGGCCTCGACGCAGTTGAACACGGTGCGGCAGCGCCATACGCCGTCGGCATCGGCCATCAGTTCCAGCCGCTCCTCATGGGCTGTGTCCCGACTGTCGAAGATGAAGCGATGGGCATTGACAATGGCCGCCGGGCCAACGTAGTCCGGGTTCGTCCAGAACACCGGGCAGGCGGTCGTGCAGGCGGCGCACAGGATGCACCGGCTGGTGTCCTCGTAGAGGTCGCGATCCGCCGCTGACTGACGGCGCTCGAGCCCATCGGCGGGGACATCGTCGTTCACCAGGTAGGGCATGGCCGCGCGGTACTTGGCCCAGAAGCCTTCCATGTCGACCAGCAGGTCCTTGATGACCGGTAGGCCGGCGACCGGCTCGACGCTGACCGTTGGCGCGACGTCCCTGACGAGAACCTGGCAGGCCAGCCGGTTCTGGCCGTTGATCAGGACGGCATCCGATCCGCACACGCCATGGGCGCAGGAGCGACGGAACGTCAATGTGCCGTCGGTATGCCATTTCACCTGGTGGAGCAGATCGAGGACGCGGTCGGTCGCGTCAGCGGTGACGGCGTAGGTCTCCCAATGGGGCGCTTGGTCGGCTTCGGGGTTGTAGCGACGAATCCGCAGCTCGATATCCATCAGTAGACCCGTGGCTTCGGCTGAAACTCGGTGACAACGACCGGCTTGTAGGTCAGGTCCACCTTCCCTGACGCCGATCGTCGGGCCAGGCTGTGTCGCATCCAGTTGACGTCATCCCGGTCGGGAAAGTCCTGGCGGGCGTGAGCCCCCCGGCTCTCGGTGCGCGCCTCGGCGGAGGTGACGGCGGCTTCGGCGCAGTCGAGCAGGAAGCCGAGTTCGATGGCATCGGCCAGGTCGGTGTTATAGCGGCTGCCGTGGTCATCGAGGCGGACGGTGCGAGCACGCTCGCGGAGGCCGGCGACCTCGGAACGGCAGGCCGCAAGATCCGGACCCGTCCGATACACCCCGCAGCGACGGAACATCTCGACCTGCAACTCGTCGCGGACGACCGCGGCGCGCTCCCCTCGGTCGCTGGTCAGCAGGTCGGCCAAGGTCCCGGCGATCCGTGCTTCGGCCTCGAGATCACGGGCGGGCGCGGGGAGGTCGGCTGCGTCGCCGGCCATGGCCTTGCCGGCCCGACGGCCGAAGACGAGGATGTCGAGCAACGAGTTGGTGCCGAGCCGGTTCGCGCCATGGACACTCACGCAGGCGCACTCCCCGGCCGCATAGAAGCCCGGCACCCGGCGCGCGATCCCATCGCCCAGGACCCGCGCATCGACATCGGTCGGAATGCCGCCCATTGCGTAGTGAGCCGTTGGCTGGATCGGAACCAGGTCGTGCAGCGGGTCCAGGCCGAAGTAGGTGCGAATGAATCCGGTCATGTCCGGCAGCTTCCGCTCGAGGACATCGGCGCCGAGGTGGCGGACGTCGAGATGGACGAAGTCCCCCCCACCGATCCCGCGCCCGGCGGCGATCTCCTGGTAGATGCTCCGGCTGACGACGTCGCGGCTGGCCAGGTCCTTCATGGTCGGCGCGTAGCGCTCCATGAAGCGCTCACCCTGCCCGTTGACCAGGAAGCCGCCCTCTCCGCGCATGGCTTCCGACAGGAGGAAGCCGAGCTTGTACATGCCGGTCGGGTGGAACTGGAACATCTCCATGTCCTCGAGAGCCAGCCCACGTCGAAAGGCAATGGCCACCCCATCTCCGGTCAGGGTGTGGGCATTCGAGGTGACCTGGAAGATCTTGCCAAAGCCGCCGGTGGCGAACAGCACCACCGGGGCCAGGAAGACGTGGAGCTCTGAGGTGGCCAGCTCGAGGGCGATGACCCCGGACACTCGCCCGTCGGCCCCGTCGGGCATGACCAGGTCCAGGACCTGGAACTCGTCCGCGAAGGTGACCTCGCGCCGGATGCACTGCTGGTAGAGCGTCTGCAGGATGGCGTGGCCGGTCCGGTCGGCGGCGTAACACGCACGACGCACCGGTGCCTCCCCCTGGTTGCGGGTATGGCCGCCGAACCGGCGCTGGTCGATCAGGCCCTCCGGTGTCCGGTTGAACGGCATCCCAAGATGCTCGAGATCGATGATCGTTGGGGCTGCGTCCCGGCACATGATCTCGGCGGCATCCTGGTCGACGAGGTAATCGCCGCCCTTGACGGTGTCGAACCAGTGCCACTGCCAGTGGTCCTCCTCGGTGTTGCCGAGGGCCGCGCAGACCCCGCCCTGCGCGGCGCCGGTATGCGAGCGGGTGGGATACAGCTTGGAAATCACCGCCACCCGGCTCTCGGCCCCGAGATCCTTCTTCAGTTCAAGAGCGGCATAGAGGCCGGCCCCACCGGCGCCGACAACCACCGCGTCGTGCTGGTGGATGTGCGGGACGGCGGCCGGCCCGCGCCCGACCATGGGTACGCTCATACGGGGGTCGGCTGGAAGAAGATGATCACCGCCAGCCCAAGGGCGATCCATAGCACCGCCACCACCGCCAGCAGCAGGAGCAGCGCGCTGCGGATTCCCCCGCGCCCGACGAGATCGCTGATGACCGTCCGTGCACCGTTGATCCCGTGGAGCATGGCCAGCACGAGCAGCAACCCGTCGTAGAACCGCCAGAACGGCGTCCCCCAGCGGCTGTTGACCAGGGCGAAATCGACTTCCTGACCCGCGAGGGAGACGAGCACGTGCATGATCAGCATGTGGCCCAGGGCGAGCACCACCAGCGCCAGCCCGCTGATGCGCATGAAGTACCACCAGGCGCGTTCCCGACCGCGGTCCGGAGGTCGGGGCCGGGGCGCAACATCGCGCAGCCAGACTGTTCGTCCGACGCTCATCGGCTCACCACCACGGGGAATAGGGCGCGATCATGATGATGCTCAGCGGGACCATCGCCACCGCGGTGGCCACGATCACTCCGTAGGTCATCGGCCGATAGAATGCGGTGCTGGCCGGCCAGAAGTCGAGCACGATCACCCGCAGCCCGTTGAGCGAGTGGTAGATCAGGGCGGCCATCAGCAGGATCTCGAGCAGGCGCGCCGGAAGATTGCGGAAGATACCGATGGCCGCGTTGTACACGTCAGGCCCGAACAGGACCATGGACGTCTCGACCACGTGCATGATCAG
>JAHFBB010000035.1 GCA_023250255.1 Chloroflexota bacterium
ACCAGCAGGTCGGCGAAGAGGAACGACCGGAAGTTGCCGATGTGGGTGGGCCCATACACCGTTGGTCCGCACGAATAGATGCCGACCCGGGAGACATCCAGCGGGGTGAAGTCGTCCGCCCGGCCCGTCAGCGTGTCGAGCAGCCGCAACGTCACCGCCCGAGACCCAGGGGGGCGACCACCGCGATGGCGTGTGCCGAGATTGCCCGACCGGCACCCTCGTCGCCCGACAGATTGCCCGTGGACGCCTTCACACTGACCGCGCCGGCGTCCACACCCAGGATCCGCGCGATCTCCGTCCGCATCTCGTCGAGGCGCCCCCCAAGGTGCGGTCGACCGGCGACAATCGTGAGGTCCACGGAACGCGGCGAGAGTCCCGCGTCCGCCAGCAGCTCCACGACGCCTGCCAGCATCTGGCCGCTGGCCAAGCCCGCCGGGGTGGTCGCGTCCGCCGGGAACTGGCGCCCGAGGTCGCCCAGACCGGCCGCGCCGAGCAGCGCGTCGGCGACCGCATGAAGCGCGACGTCACCGTCCGAGTGACCGCTGAGCCGCGGTGCATCGGCGATCTCGATGCCACCCAGCGCAAGCGGGCGATCCGCTCCGAATGGGTGGCTGTCGGAACCGAATCCCGGACGACCCGCCGCGAAGGAGAGCTGCCCACCGAGGGCACGCGCGGCGCGGGCAAGGTCTGGCGGATAGGTCACCTTGAGGTTGTCCGCGTCGCCGGAGAGTGCATGGACCGTGATGGTACAAGCCTCGAGCAGGGCGGCTTCGTCCGTCCAGGTCTCGCGGGAATCGGGCGGAAACATGGCGTACGCACGCTCCAGAACACTCAGCCGTACGCCCTGGGGTGTCTGGGCCGCCGCGAGATGCGCGCGATCCACGGTGCGCCTGACGACGCCGCCGTCCAGTTCCTTGATCGTCTCGCTGACGGAGACCACCGGGATGGCCGCACCGTGCTTCGCTGCTGCTGCGGCCACGCGTACGATGAGATCGGCGCTGATGACCGGGCGGGCGCCGTCATGAACGAGCACGACGCGGTCGGCCGCGTGGTCCCGCGGATCGCCCGACGCGTCGTCCGCCCGGAGCCAGCGGATGCCGGCTGCCACGGATTCCTGACGGCGCGCACCACCTGCGATGACCGCGGACACGCGCTGCGGCATCCACGCCGCTGCCCGGTACCGTGTCACGCGGTCCGCCGAGGTAACGACGACGATGCGCCGGGCCTCTGCCACCCTCGCAAACGCCCAGGTCGCCCAGGCCAGCACGGGACGCCCGGCGACGAGTGCATCCAGCTTGTCCACCCCACCCATCCGACGGCTGGAACCGGCGGCCACGACGATCACGTCGAACGGCTGGATGGTCTGCCGGCTGCTCAATCGAGCCGGGGCTGAGCGAAGATCATCCGACCCGCGACGGTCTGAAGCACACGGGTGACGGTGAGGTCCAGGTCCCGGTCGATGTACCGGCTGCCACCCTCTACCACGATCATCGTCCCATCGTCGAGGAAGCCCACGCCCTGGCCGGCCTCCTTGCCCTCCTGGATGACCCGGACGCGGAGTTGCTCGCCGGGCAGGACCGCCGGCTTGATCGAGTTGGCCAGCGAGTTGATATTGAGGACGCGGATCCCCTGCAACTCGGCGACCTTGTTCAGATTGAAATCGTTGGTCAGGATCGTGCGGCTCCGGGCGCGAGCCATGGCCACCAGCTTGGCGTCGACCTCCTTCACGTCAGGCACGTCGTCGGCCACGACCAGGACCGGCGTCAGCGAGTCCTTCTGCATCCGGCCCAGGATGTCCAGCCCCCGCCTTCCCCGGTTTCGGCGAAGTGTGTCCGGGGAATCGGCGATCTGTTGCAACTCCACGAGAACGAACTGCGGAACGACGAGGGTTCCGTAGAGGAACCCTGAGTCCACGATTTCGCCGACACGCCCGTCGATCAGGACGCTGGTGTCCACGACGATATGCGGAAGTGGATGCTCCGCGTCCGCCTCGGCATCCCGGTCGCGCCGCCTGAAGAACCCCATCGCCTCGACCGCAAGGGACAGATCGTGCCGCTTCGCGACGGTCACACCCATCATCCCCAGTCCCAGGAAGATGGACACCTCCAGCGGAAGCCACATGCCAGCCGGAGCCGGCAGCGCCGACAGGGGCAGGCCAAGCAGCAGCCCCATGAGGAGGCCCAGCAGCAGCCCGGCCACCGCCGTGACGAATTCCGCCGTGGACAGATCCTGCACCGCCCGGATCAGCCGACCAGCCGGCACGACCGTGAGATACGGCAGGATGGCGAACCCAACAACCATCCACAGCACCACCCAGATCGCGAGAATCGGGCCGCTGAACTGGCTGCGCAGGAACAGTCCGGCGCCGATCGAATCGAGCGCGATCCCCACGATCCCGCCGAACGCCGCACCCAGGATACGGATGCTCCGAATCACAACGGAGAGCTGTGCTCCTCTGATCTCGAGACGCGTGGCGAGGTGGAGCGCCAGATGGTGCTCCAGCCTAGCATCGCAGACGCACGCCCCGGGCCTCGCCGAACAGGGCGCCGATCGCCATCGGGCGGCACGGCCGGTCATTCATCGGGTTTCGCGGGACTCCGGGGCCGCGACTTCGCTCTCGCGCGTCGCCGACAGGGCGGCTGCGAGTGCATCGCGAATCGTGGCCACAGCCACGATATCGAGCCCCGGGACCTCCGGCAGCCGGCCACCACGCGAGGGCCGGGGCACGACGGCGCGCCGATAGCCCAGGCGAGCGGCCTCGCGGAGGCGTCGATCGAGGCCGGGGACGGAGCGCAGCTCCCCGAGCAGGCCCACCTCGCCGACGGCCACGGTGTGCGGAATGACTGGCCGGTCGCGGAGTGACGATGCCAGGGCAATCGCCAGGGGCAGGTCCAGCGCAGGTTCCGTGACCGCCAGCCCGCCTGCCAGGTTCGCATAGACATCGTGCGATGCCAGCGCAACGCCGGCTCGCCGGCCCAGCACGGCAATGAGAAGCGCCAGGCGGTTGGGGTCCAGCCCATTTGCCGTCCGCCTCGGCGTACCCGGCCCACCCGGGGCAACGAGCGCCTGGACCTCGACCAGGAGTGGTCGCGAGCCTTCGAGCGTCGGCGCCACGATGCTGCCCGGAGCGCCCAGCGCGTGGTCACCGACGAAGGCGCCCGACGGGTCGGCCACCTCCGTCAGCCCGAGTTCGCCCATCTCGAATACACCGATCTCCTCGGTGGAGCCGAACCGGTTCTTGGAGGCGCGGAGGAGCCGCAGGGTCGCCCAGCGTTCTCCCTCGAGGCTGATCACGGCGTCCACCAGGTGCTCGAGGGTCTTGGGGCCCGCCAGGCTGCCTTCCTTGGTGACATGGCCGACCAGGACCACGGCGATTCCATCGCCTTTGGCGAGTTCCATATATCGCAGCGCCGACTCCCGGACCTGGCCGACGCTGCCCGCCGGCCCTTCCAGTTCGTCGAGCGTGGCCGTCTGAATGGAATCAACGACCACCAGCGATGGACGCTCCGTCCGTGCCAGCTCGACAACACGGCCAACTTCACTCGCCGCCACGACGCGCACTCCGGAACCGCCCGCCCCCGCCAGCAAACCGAGGCGCGAGGCACGCAGGCGAACCTGCGCGGCCGACTCCTCCCCCGACGCGTACAGCACCCAGCCGCCGTTCGCTCCGGCCGCGGCGGCCAGCCCGGCGGCGACCTGGAGCAGCAACGTGGACTTGCCGACGCCTGGCTCGCCGCCGACCAGGACGAGAGACCCGGGAACGAGACCGCCGCCAAGCACGCGGTCGAATTCGGCGATTCCGCTGGGATGTCGAGGCAGATCCACGTCGGCAACGTCGGCGAGGGGAACGGGCGGGTCCCCAGTTCCCGCCAGCGCGACTCCTCGCCCGGCGACTCGCGGACGGGTGGGCTCGCGGACCAGCGTTTCCACGAGGCTGTTCCAGGTGCCACACGTACGACACTGGCCTTCCCAGCGGAGGAACGCCTCGCCGCAGCTCTGGCAGATGTATCGGGACTGCGTCTTCGCCACTCGTTCCCCGTGCAGGTTCTCGGCGGGGTGGTCAGCGGCGACGGCCGCCGCGAACCGGGTCCTCTCCACCGAGGACCCGAGGCAACGCCCTGCGCGCTTGGTCCGAGGGTCTAGGCGCCGACCGGCTCCAGCTCCCTTGCCCCCCGGATCGACAGGCCGGCGTCCGGATCCCTGTCAACCACGACGGTCTGCCCCGGCGCGAACGTGTTGAGCAGGAGCTGCTCGGCGAGTGGGTCCTCGATCATGTTCTGAATGACACGTCGCAGTGGGCGGGCGCCGTAGGCCACGTCGTAGCCCATCTTGATGAGGTGGTCCTTGGCCTCCTGGGTGACCTCGAGCGTCAGTTGCTGGGCACGCAGCCGATCGCGCACGCGGGCGAGCATGAGGTCCACGATCTGGCGGATCTCCTCGACGGTCAGGGATCGGAAGACGACCGTTGCGTCAATTCGATTGAGGAACTCGGGGCGGAAGCTCTGCTTCAACTCTTTGTTGACCTTCTCGCGCATGAGCTCATACGACGCGGCCGCCTTCGCGGCGTCTGTCTCACCCTGGATCCGGAACCCCAGCGACGAATTCGTCTGAAGCTGCTTCGCGCCCAGGTTGGAGGTCATGATGATGATGCAGTTGCGGAAGTCCACCCGGCGGCCCTTGGCATCGGTGAGCTGGCCGTCCTCGAGGATCTGCAGAAGAATGTTGAACACCTCCGGGTGCGCCTTCTCGACCTCGTCGAGGAGGATCACGGCGTAGCTCTTGCGCCGAACCGCTTCGGTGAGCTGGCCACCATCGTCGAAGCCGACGTAGCCAGGAGGCGCGCCCACGAGGCGAGACACGTTGTGGCGCTCCATGAACTCGCTCATGTCGACCTTGATCAGGGCGTCCTCGCTGCCGAACATGAACTCCGCCAGTGCCTTGGCGAGTTCCGTCTTCCCGACACCCGTGGGACCCAGGAAGATGAACGAACCGATTGGGCGCTTGGGATCCTTGAGCCCCGCGCGCGCCCGGCGAACGGCCTTGGAGACGATCCCGATCGCCTCTTCCTGGCCGATCACCCGGCCATGGAGGGACTCCTCCATCTTGAGCAGGCGCTGGGATTCTTCCTGGGCGATGCGCGTGACCGGGATGCCCGTCCACATTGCAACGATCTGGGCGATCTCCTCCTCGTCAACCTTGGGCTGCTCGGAGGAGACCTGGCTCTGCCACTCACCGCGCAGCGATTCCACCTTCTCTCGAGCCGCCGTTTCCGCGTCTCGCAGGCTCGCCGCCTGGTCGTATTCCTGTGCGTTGATGGACGCGTCCTTCTCCTTGGTCACGCGCTCCAACTCTTTCTGTGCCTCGCGCAGGACGGGCGGAGCGGACGAGTAGCGCAGACGCACCCGGCTGGCGGCCTCATCGATCAGGTCGATCGCCTTGTCGGGCAGGTGGCGGTCCGTGATGTAGCGGACCGAGAGGTCCACCGCGGCTCGAACGGCGTCGTCCGTGATCGTGACCTTGTGATGCTGTTCGTACCGCTCACGAACGCCCAGGAGGATCTCGACCGCCTGCTCCAGCGTGGGCTCGTCCACCATGACCGGCTGGAAGCGCCTCTCGAGGGCGGCGTCTCGCTCGATGTACTTGCGATACTCGTCCAGCGTGGTGGCGCCGATGCACTGCAACTCGCCGCGAGCAAGTGGCGGCTTCAGGATGTTCGCGGCATCGATTGCGCCCTCGGCCGCGCCCGCGCCAACGAGCGTATGCAACTCATCGATGAACAGCACTGCGTCATTGGTGTTCCGCAGTTCTTCGATGATCTTCTTGAGGCGCTCTTCGAACTCGCCGCGATACTTGGTCCCGGCCACGAGGGACCCGATGTCCAGGGTCAGGACTCGCTTGTTCAGCAGGGTCTCCGGCACGTCACCGGAGACGATGCGGTGCGCAAGACCCTCGGCGATTGCCGTCTTGCCGACGCCGGGCTCCCCGATGAGAGCAGGGTTGTTCTTGGTCCGGCGCGACAGGATCTGGATGACGCGCTCGATCTCCTTCTCCCGGCCGATGACCGGGTCCAGCTTGCCGGCACGGGCCGCCTCCGTCAGGTTGATGCCGAGCTGATCAACCGTGGGGGTCTTGCTGGCGCGCTTCGTTTCGGCCGCGGGGCTGCTGGACGAGCTCTGCGACAGGACTCGGATGACCTCGTGCCGGACCTTGTCAAGATTCACGCCAAGGCTCTCCAGGACGCCCGCGGCAATCCCCTCGCCCTCGCGGACCAGGCCCAGGAGCAGGTGCTCCGTGCCGATGTAGTTATGGCCGAGGCGGCGCGCCTCGTCGATGGCCAGCTCGATGACCCGCTTGGCGCGTGGCGTCAGTCCCACTTCGCCGACAACCGGCCGATCCCCGCGCCCGATGATGAACTCGACCGCGGTCCGAACCTTTGCCAGTTCGACGTTCATGTTCTCGAGCACGCGGGCGGCCACGCCCTCGCCCTCGCGGATCAGGCCGAGCAGCAGGTGCTCGGTGCCGATGTAGTTGTGGTTGAACCGCTGTGCCTCGTCCTGAGCGAGTGTCAGGACTTTGCGCGCGCGATCCGTGAACTTGTCGAATCGATCCATGCCGTCGAACGCCTGTTCCCTTCGTGCCACCGGCCAGGTGACGTCGCCATGGATGCTAGCACGCTCGATCGGCTGCGCACGGAACGCGCGCTGGGCCGGCGCCCCACCGCCGGGCCATGCGATCAGCCGCCTGGATTGGCCTCAGGAAGCTGAGTCGGCCTCCATCGACGGTTCATCTCCGTCGACCGCCGGATCGCCCGGCGAGATCTCGTCCGATACCGATTCGTCCGGCGAGGGCCACGGATCCACGGTCGACTCCGCCGTCATGCCGTCGGAAGACAGTTCGTCCGGCGACGGTTCGGCGGCAACGCCGATCGCGGATGGGCCGCCCTCTGGCTCGGGATCGCCATCGGCATCGGCCGCCCCCGCATCGACCAGCTCAACGGGGCTCGGCGGTTCTTCGTCCAGTGTCTCCCCGGCCGCGGCGAGCTCGCTGGCCGCCATCTGCTGGCGAACCTGGGCGAATGCCGAAGCAAGCGTGTTGTCGATCCCGCCCTCGGGCTCCTGGACGGCGTCCGCCAGCGAGTAGCCTCGCTCCGGTCGCGGCCGGCGTTCCGGGCGCTCCACACGCTCCACTCGTTCTGTGCGGACCGGCGGCGGCGGGACGACCGCCTCCGGCGGCGCCGGACGGGCCGGCGGCTCCTCGGCCTGCTTCAGGCTGAGTCCCAGGCGGTGGCGTTCCGAGTCCAGCGAGATGATCTTGAGCTTCAGCTCCTGGCCCTCGTGAACCACGTCGCCCGGGTGCGCGACGCGCTGGTGGCTCAGCTCGCTGATGTGGATCAGACCCTCCAGGCCGTCGCGCACGCGCACGAACGCGCCGAAATTGACCAGTTTGGTGACGGTTCCATCAATCACGTCGCCGATGTTGAAGTCCGCGACCGTCGAGTGCCACGGGTCCGGCTGCAGGCGGCGAATGGACAGGCTAATCCGTCCACGCTCATG
>JAHFBB010000207.1 GCA_023250255.1 Chloroflexota bacterium
TTGCCCGGCTGGCACTGGCGGCGCCCGCCGACAGGGCGCCCGACGCACAGGACATCATTCGCTTCCAGGAACCGGCGGTCGGTGCGCCGGCGCGCACGAAGGGCAGCCTGTACCTGCTCGCCGAGGTCAACGGGGGTCCGGCCGTGACCCGCGCCGCCGGACAGGCGCTGGACGGCATTCAGCACGACTACTACTACGATTTGTCTGCCGGCCCGCTCGGGGCGCTGACCAGGGCCCTGGAATCGGCGAACCGGCGCCTCTACCACGAGCGTCAGCGGCTGGGCATCGGGCGCGGCGGGGCCATCGGCGTGGTTGCCTGCGCGGTGCGTGACCGCGAGTTGCACGTCGCATCGATCGGAACTGCCGCCGCGGTCATCCTGCGCGCGGGGAGGATGTTCGAGTTGCCTCCGCCGCGTGATGACCTCGAATCCGCCCCGGGACGACCAGTTCGCCACCGAGCCGCCAGCCTGGGCGAGGCGCAGGCGGTCGTCGCCGAAGCGTGGGAGGGCGAACTCGCCGCGGAAGACCGGATTGCACTGACCAGTCGTCACCTGGCGTCGGTTATCGGCGCAGATGCCATTCGCGACGCCCTCGCTGCCGGATCCCCGAACCAGGCGGTTGCATTGGCCAGCGGGGCCTTTCGGACAGCCGGCGGAACCGGGTCGGACGCCCTGCTGGTCCTCGAGATCGTGGCCGTCGCGAGCACCGCCACGACCCGGCAGCTTGAACCGGTGTGGCCCGAGGATCGTCTGGCCGGTCTGCCCGACCGGGGGCCGCTGCCGGTGGCTGACACCGTTGGCGGTGCATTCCGGCGGGCCGACCACGCAATCGACAGCGCGCAATCGCGCCTGGCGCGGCAGTGGCGCTACGGCATCGGCCGACTGGCAGCCTCCCTGCCTCACCGGCGAGTTCCGTATCCCGGCGAGGTGGTCCGTACCGAGGCACTCGACGACCGCCGTCGCCGACGGCGAGCGTTGCTCGGAATGGTGGGTCTGTCGGTGGTGGTCAGTGCCGGACTGCTGGTCGCCAGCCTGCCCGCGGTCAGCCCCACCGAGGCGATCCCGCGGCTGGTCCTAGCCCGGGAAGCCGTGGCCACCGCCCAGGACCTGCTGGCATCCGTCGACGAGCGCGTGGACGGCCTCGACCTCCTCGAGCGGGATCCCGGGCGTGCCGAGGACCTCCTCGCGGAAGCTACGGTCGCCCTTGAGCGAGCGGCCGATGCGGGAGTCACCACCGATGAACTGGCGCCTCTTCGCGCACGCGTCGATTCCCGGCTTGACTCGCTATTTGCAGTCGCCCGCGTGCGCGAATTCAGCACGGTTGCCGACCTGGCCACCGCCTACGACGGGTTCGGGGCCGGGCGGATGGTCGGCGCTTCCGACGGCAGCCTGTGGATCATCGACACTGGCCGCGGGCGAGTCATCCGGGTCGACGCGGCCACCGGGGCCAGCGAGGTCGTCATGCGAGCCGGGACCGAGGTCAGCGGCGCTATCGCCGGCGATCCGTGGCTGATGGCCACCGCCGCCACGGACGTGGTGGTGGTCGATCGGCAGCGACAGGCGTGGCGAATGGATCTGATCGAGCGGATCCCCCGGCGGATGGCCCTCAACGACATCGAAACGGTCGATTCCGACACCCGGCTATTGGCAGCGCTCCAGCATCGGCCGCCCCTCGAGATCTTCAACCTGTACCTGGTGGACGCCGGCGACGGGCAGATTCGCAAATGGACGCCACCCCCGAGCATCCCGGTCAACTTCCCCGATCCGTGGGAGCCATTCCTCGCAGAAGATCCCGACCTGGATCCGGCGCGGGCACGCGACCTGGTGGTCGATGCCAACGTCTGGCTGCTCCACGCGCGGACGGTGACCCGGGTGAATTTCGGCACGCCGCTGGCCCAGTCGGATTACTCCCTCGATCCGCCGCCGGATACCACCGTCCGAGATCCCCTCGACTATCAACTGCTGGACGCGGTGACTCGCGGCGACCACGAGGAGTTCCTGGTCTACGACCGGGGGAACGCCAGAATCATCGCCTTCTCCCGGGCGAATGGCGCTTTCGTCCGCCAATGGCTCGCGCCGACCCAAGGTGCGGCAGCCGGCCTCCTGGACGGAGTGGTCGGAATGGTGGTGCCATCGGTGGTGGATGGTCCGCCGGTCGCCTATCTGCTCATCGCTGATCGCGTGGTACGCGTCGTCCTCGAATAGCCTCCACTAGAATCCCTCCGCGATGGAGCTCATTGAGATGGTCGTCGAAAGCGTGCGCGTTCACGTCCTCTCGAGTCAGCACGTCGTCATCCTCAAGGAGACCGAACGGGATCGGTATCTCCCGATCTGGATCGGTCCGTCGGAAGCCAACGCCATTGCCATGCGCCTCCAGGGCCTGACCTCCGAGCGGCCACTCACTCACGACCTGTTGGTCACCATCCTCGGCGCGGTCCATGGCTCCATCAACCGGGTGGTGGTCACCCACGTGGACGAGGGCACCTTCCACGCCCGCCTGTTCCTGGACAGCGCCGATGGCAGCGAGACCGAGATCGACTCCCGGACCTCGGACGCGATTGCGGTGGCGGTCCGTACCGGCTCGCGGATCTTCGTGGACGAGCGTGTGCTCGACGAGGCGGGCGTCGAACCCGACGGCGAAGGGATCGATGGCGAGCGCGATACCCGCCTAGAGGTCTTCCGCGAGTTCGTGAATTCCCTGGATGTCGACCTCGGACCGGCGGGTGAACGCCCGCCGCCCGAATAGTTCAGCGCTGGCCGAGGACCCGGGCGCGATCGGTCCACAGCGCCCAGCGGAGACGCGCC
>JAHFBB010000208.1 GCA_023250255.1 Chloroflexota bacterium
CCAGCAGGGCCTGGCCTACCAGCAACTCGAGGACCGATTCCCGGTTCTCGACGGCCGCCAGGAGTTGGTCGCCGAGGTCCTGGGTCTCTATACCTCGCGCAACCTGTTCGCCCTGCAGGCCATTTCCAACAAGATCGACGCCGAGTTCCACGACCAGCCGCTGGCCGCCGTCTTCCGGCTTGCGCTTGCCGCCTGTCTGCTGCCGGGCAGCCGGCTGAACGGCTACCCGGGACGGGTCGCATCGCTGCGGATCAGCGGCGGTCATGTTCGCCAGCCCTCGTCGCGCCACCACCGCGAGGTGAACGTCTGGAGCCTGTTCGAGGATGCCTACCGCGATGTTCGGACTGCGTTGTCGGGCCTGGGGCACGAACGGCGCCAGGCGCGCTACGCGGCTGACCTCGAGGAACTCGGTGGGATGGGTGCAGCCAACGTTCTGTGGATCCGCTGCCGGCCGGCTGTCGTTGGCCAATACCTGCCTCCCGACTCGATTGACTTGGTCATTGGTTCGCCGCCCCCACCGGAAACCGTCGATGAGCTGAGCTTCGAGTACCTGGCCACCTCCTGGCTACTCGGCCGAGAGGCTGCCGAGACCCTCCGTCTCGAGCCGCTGTTCGGTGGATCGGCCCGAGCCGACGGCGCCGATGCGGCCGGTCTGCGCCATGGGATGGCCTCCGCCGCGCGGGCGCTGAAGCCCGGTGGCTGGTTCAATGTCCTGCTCGAAGGGGATGACCCCGACCGGATGCTGGCGACGGCCCTGGCGGCGTCGGCCGCGGACCTGGAACTGGTGCACGTCGTGCCGCGCGACTCCGCTGCCAGTGGTGATGGGGTGGCCCTCCATTTCCGTCGGACCTCGGCCGAGGACCGTCTGCGCGACGCCGTGTCGCCCCGGCCGCTGCGTCTCGGCGCCGAATCGGGCCATCTCACCTATCCCGAGCTGGCCGAGGCCATTGAGCGCGCCGCAATCAACCTCCTCCGCGATCGCGGCGAACCTGCCGGACTCGGCCGGATTGCGGCCGCCGTCCTGCTCGACCTGGCTCACACGGGCGTCCTCCGTCGAATCGCCCAGGCCCGTGGCAGCGGCGAGGACGAACCCGCTCCGGCCGCCGATGGCGCGGACCGGATCGAACAGGGCGGTCCGGCGTTGCTGGCCGTCCTCCTGCGCGAGGAGCTGTGGCGCACCGATCATCCGACCATTGTTCGACTTGACGAGGGTGGCCGACCGATGTGGTGGCTTCGCCAGCCCGAACTGGTGGACAGTCCGCTGGCCGACCGGGTCGAATGGGCGACGTTCTCGATCCTGACGACCGCAACCCGCCTTGATCGCCGCTCGTTCGTCGACCGGTTGTATGCCCTCTTTCCCGGACTCTCGGCACCGGACGAAGAACTGGTACAGGCCTGCCTGGCGGCGTATGCCACGGTGGATGAGCAGGGACATATTCGGACCGAAGAGGACCTCGCCCGCAATGTTGCGGACCACACCAGGCTGGTGGCCCTCATTGCCGAGTACGGTCATCGGCTCGGGCTGCGGTCATGGATCAGCCGTCGCGAGCAGGATCGCCCCTGGCGCGGGTCCACCCTGGCGGATCTCCTGAGAGACGACGAACGGCGGGCCTACCTGCCTCTCATTGTTCGTGCGCCGGCCGACGCGTTGGCTCCGATCGATGCGATGTGGTACGTCCGCAGTCGGCTCGCGTTCCTGTTCGACGTGGAATGGACCGCCATGGTGGGTGAAGCGGTGTTTGGCCGTGGACGGCAGATCGACCCCACCGACCAGCAGGCGCGCTTCCTGGTGGTGCCGGCCGAGCGGGCCGAATTGCTTCGGTTGAAACTCGCGCGCTCGCCGTGGCTGCGCGACGAGATGGCTCGCCAGAATTGGCACGTTCTGAAGTGGCAGCATTTCGAGGCGCTGGCTGGCCGCGAGGGCGCCAGCCTGGACTGGCTGGAGCCCATTCTCGGACTCGATCCGCTCGTCGAAAGCGGCGGCGAACAACTCACCATGTTCGGGGAGTGAGCACCGACCGACCTTGACCCGAGGCGTAGACTCCCGGTCGGGAGTGCCGTGGTTCCCCCCTGCGGCACTCCCTTTGTCAGGCCAGGCGCCGTCGGCCCCGGCGGCCCATGGCGCGACGAACGACGGTCATCACCTCGTCGATGTACGGCTCGCCGTGCCCGCTGGCCAACGCGTGGGTCAGACAGCCATCCACGTGGTCTTCGATCAGCAGGAGCGCGACCTGGTCGGCGGCTGCTGTCAGCGCCTCGACCTGCTGCAGCAGGTCGAGGCAGTAGGCCTCCTCCTCGACCATTCGCTGGAGGCCGCGGACCTGGCCCTCCATCCGACGGAGCCGGTTCAGCAGGAGCCGGCGATCCTTGGTGTAGCTATGGCGGAAGGTATGCGGCGCGTGGGTTTCCATACTCCGGGGCAGTATGGGTGACCTCGTCCCGGGTGGTCAATCGGCGCCTACGCCAGCATCCGATAGGATGGGGATGATGATGCGCGGTGGAATGGCGGGCCACGGTCCGGAGACAACCCTGGTAGCCCGGCCGGGCAGCACGCCCCAGACCCTGCGCAGAATCGCCGGATTCTTCCGCCCATATCGCGCGCGGCTGCTGCTGATCACCTTCCTGATCGGGATGACCGTGGTCCTGGGCGTCATCAACCCGATTCTGCTCAAGCTGATCATCGACAACCTGCTCGCACCGGAGCCGAGCATGGCCCTGCTCTGGCAATACGGAGCGCTGATGATCGTGCTGCCCATCATCTCCAGCGCCATCGGTCTGTGGCAGACCTACCTTTCGAACGT
>JAHFBB010000209.1 GCA_023250255.1 Chloroflexota bacterium
TCGGCCCCTTCGCCGTCTCGCAACCACAGCGCCATCCGGGTCGCCCCGGTGCCGCGCAATCGCCTGGTGGCGACGGACGCGGTTCGCCGGGCGCGCCAGGCTCCCCGACCGCGTCGCACTCCGTTCACCAGCAGGATGTGGTCGACCGGCAGGTCGCAGGCCTCGATGAGCGTGCTGTAGTCCTCCAGAATGTTGAACGCGCCCCAGTCGATCGCCCGCCGGATGGCCCCACCGGCTGCGGCGTCGAGGTTGGCCAGGTCACTGGCGAACGGCTCGTCTTCGCGGTAGATCGGCACCGCCAGGACGGTGGCCTCAACTGATTCGGGGCCGGTCGACTCCGCGCGCAAACGCATCCGCTCGTTCACCTCAACGTAGATTCTGGGTCGAGCCCGCGGCCCGCCGCTCCAGCTGCCGGCCCCAGGGTCAGGGGAGTATAGACAGGGCGATCAGCCCGGCCCGGGAGTCGGCCACCGCCCGCCGCGCACGCGCGAGCGATGCCTGGGCTGGTGAGACTACGGCTCCCGCCCCCTCCGCCAGGGCCACGGCCAGCGCCCGATCAGCGAGCGACGCCGCGCCAGCCGCCTCTGCGTAGCGCGCACTGGCGGCCGCAAGAGCCTGCGCATCATGTGCCTCAGCCGCATCCACGATGTCGCGAGCCGCCGCGATCAACGCCTCGGTCGTATCGACCCAGATGGAAAGCGTGTCGAGGCGATCCTGCGCGAGGGCGACGGTGGCCACCTCGGCTTCGGCAGCATCGAGCGCATCGGTCGCAGCGACCAGGTTAGAACGCGTGATGGCTGACGCGGCCAGCCCAAGCTCGTGAATCGCTTCGTGGCTCGCCAAGCGAATCGTGACGAATACCTCCGCCGCCGGAGCCGCGTTCTCGAGTTGATCGACCAGCGCTTGATGGTCCGTCGCCGACCAGTCCAGGCTCGGTGAATCAGTCACGCCGAGACGGGCAAGCGTGCGTGCCAATCGGTCCAGGCGTTGGTCGGCGTCGTCCCGCGCGTCGGTTGCCTGGTCAACACGAGCGGCCGCGTTCAGGAAGTACGGTCCCGGGGCCCTGGTCCCGGCTCCGACCGCCCCGCTGCCCAGGCGCACGTCGTCGCCAGCCCGGTTCAGAGACTCTTCCACGGCCCGAAGCGCGCTGTCCGCAGCCACCGCCTGATCGACTGCCTGCCGCTCGAGGCGTGCGCGAAGAGCCGGATCGGCGGTGAGTGGATCCGGCGACCGCAGGCCGAACCCGAAACCAACGACCAGCACCAGGCCAATGGCCAACCAACCCTGTCTGCCTATCATGGGCAGATGGACCTGGTCAGCCAGCTTCGCCGATTGCCGAAGGCCGAACTCCATCTCCATCTGGATGGTGCCGTCCGGCTGGCGACGGCCATCGAACTGGCGCGCGATGACGGACTGCGGCTCCTTGACGAAGAGGTCAAGCGCCGGATGGTCGGGCCGGCGGCCTGTCTCAACCAGGCCGAGCTGCTCACCTTCTTCGACCTGCCCATCTCACTCCTCCAGTCGGAGGCGTCGCTGTCTCGCGTGGCTGGCGAACTCGTCGAGGACCTGGCCGTCGAGCACGTCCGGTACGCGGAGATTCGCTGGGCGCCGCGGCTCCACCTCGAGCGCGGATTGTCAGTCGACGAAGTCATCGGTGCCGTCGCCAGCGGCATCGCTCGGGCCGCAGGCGCCATCCGTAGCCCGGTGGAAGTGGGCTTGATCGTCACGGCCATGCGTTCGCACCCGCCGGCTGCGAACGTCGAGCTCGCGCATCGGGCTGCGGCATTCGGACCACCGGTGGTTGGGTTCGACCTGGCCGGACCCGAGGCCGCGTATCCCGCTCCGCCGCATGCGGCTGCCTTCTTCGCTGCGGCAGACGGCGGCCTGCAGCTCACCGCCCATGCCGGCGAGGTTCGCGGGCCGGAACGGATCCGCGAGGTCCTGGACCTGGGCGTGTCGCGCATCGCCCACGGCGCGACCTCGGCCGATGACCCCGCGCTGGTCGACGAGATCCGAGCGCGCGGAGTCACCCTCGACCTCTGTCCGACGAGCAATGTCCAGGCCGCTCTCGTCCAGTCGCTGGCAGCCATGCCGGTTGCCGTGCTCCATCGGGCCGGGGTCAGCGTGACCATCTCCACCGATGACCCAACGGTCAGCTCCACTTCGCTGTCCAGGGAACTGGCCGATACCGCTCGGGCCCAGAACCTCAGTGCTGCGGAACTGGCGGACATCGCGGTCAATGCGTTTGGGCGCGGATTTGGGCCGATCCATCGCCGACGGCCACTGGAGGTCAAGGCGCGGCAGGCCTGGCAGGAGTGGGCGGCCGCCAACCCGTCGCTCACCGGAAGCGCGACCGCAGCAGACTCCAAACCTCCGATGGATCGGCAGCAATCGCGGTAGGGCGCCTCTCGTCGCGGAGGTCGCGCGCCTCGTCGGCGGATGTCACCCCGGTCAGGACCAGAACGCTGGCTAAGTTCGCCCGCGCCGCCGCCGGCATGTCTGCATCGGCGTTGTCCCCGATCACGACGCCGGTCTCGGGCCCCGTTCCACTCTGCTGGAGGATCGCCTCGAACATCGCCGGCTGCGGCTTGCCGATGATCACCGGCGTGGTTCCGCTGCTTGCCGCCACCGCGGCAACCATGGCGCCGGCCCCGGGCAGAAATCCGCCGGGCACCGGGTACCGCGCGTCGGCATTGGTCGCCACGAAGAAAGCTCCAGCGCGTACGGCGTCAACGGCCGCCGCCAGGCGCCGATAGTCGAACTGCTGGTCGAGTCCGACAATGACCGCGTCTACCGTGGC
>JAHFBB010000001.1 GCA_023250255.1 Chloroflexota bacterium
GCGGCGAGATGCGCCAGTACTACCGCGGCAACCTGTTCACCAATACTCCCGACATCCTGCCCCGTTACCTGCGCCATGGGCAGCCGACCTTCGAGGCGCGTGTCGTGCTGGCCGCGACCTTGTCGGGTCTGTATGGGATCTATTCGGGATACGAATCGCTCGACAACCGACGCATCGGGCGGGGCGAGGACTATCGGGATTCGGAGAAGTACGAGGTCCGCGTTCGGAACTGGACGGCTGAGCCGAACCTCATCGGGCTTATCACGGCGCTCAATCGCCTCCGGCGAGAGCATCCCGCCCTCCAGCGCAGTGACACGCTGCGCTTCGAAGCCGCCGATGGGGCGAGGACCCTGTTCTACCGCAAGGCGCTGCCCGCCGGTGGCGGGGATCCGCTGGGTCCCGAGCCGGCTCGCTGGGAACAGGCGGTCTGGATCGCGGTGAACACCGAGCCCACCGCTGAGGAACGGGCGGTTCTCCGGCCGGATTGGACCGCAGTCGGGCTGGATCCAGCCCGCCCGTATCGGGTTACCGACCTGATCAGCGGCCGATCGCGCCTTCGCCGAGGGCGCACCATCCCGGTTGCCCTCGGACCGAAGCGGGCGTTCGCCATCTTCACCCTCGCCCAGGATCTGGCCATGAAGCCATGACCGCGGCCGCCACCTATCTTGGCCATGCCACGGTTCTGATCGAGATGGCCGGTATGCGCATCCTGACTGATCCGATCCTGGTCAACCGGCTTGCCTTTCTCACCCGGGTGGCCGCGCCACCGGCCGCGGCGGATTCCCGGGACATCAGCCTCGTGCTCATCAGCCACCTGCACCTGGATCACCTCGAACGTCGGTCCCTGGCCCGGGTGGGAACGGAGGTGCCGGTGGTCATCGGTCGTGGCGGTGGCGATCTGGTTCGTCGATGGGGCTGGACCGACGTGACCGAGGTCGTCCCCGGGGATCGGCTGCAGATCGGCGAACTGGCGCTGACCGCGACGCCCGCTGATCACGCCCACGAGCGCTCGGCATTGGGCCCGCGCGGCACGGCGGTCGGCTTTGTGCTCGAGACCGATACCGAACGCGCCTACTTTGCCGGCGACACCGACCTGTTCCCCGAGATGGCGACGCTCGCGGTCGACGGATTCGATCTGGCGCTGCTGCCGATCGCCGGCTGGGGCCCGCGACTCGGTCCCGGCCACCTCAATCCCACCCGCGCGGTCGAGGCGGCCGGCGTGCTGGGCGCCCGAATGGTCGTGCCCATTCACTGGGGCACACTGTGGCCAGCCGGTATGGCCGTGGTCTCCCGGCAACGGCTGGTCGCTCCGGCGGAGGAATTTGCCCGCCAGATGGCCGAGCATCAGCCCACCGTGCGGGCCATCATCGCGCAGCCGGGCGAGCGGATACCCTTCGCCTGATGGGGCTGTTCGACGGGATCCTGGGAATCTTCAGCCACGATCTGGGCATCGACCTTGGCACGGCGAACACGCTGGTCACGGTGCGCAACCGGGGGATCGTGATCAGCGAGCCATCGGTCGTGGCCATCGATGCCCGGACCAAACGGGTGCTTGCGATCGGCGCCGAAGCCAAGCGAATGGTCGGTCGAACACCGGCCAACATCATCGCCATCCGTCCCCTGCGGGACGGGGTCATCAGCGATTTCGACGTGACCGAGCAGATGATTCGCTACTTCATCCGCAAGGTCCACGATCAATATTTCCGGATTCCGCGGCCCAGGGTGCTGGTGGGAATCCCCTCTGGCGTGACCGAGGTCGAGAAACGGGCGGTGCGCGACGCCACCATGAATGCCCAGGCGCGCTGGGCTCGACTGATCGAGGAGCCGCTGGCGGCGGCGATCGGTGCCGGACTGCCGGTGAGTGAGCCGTCGGGCTCGATGATCGTGGACATCGGCGGGGGCACCACCGAGGTGGCGGTCATCTCGCTCGGCGGGATCGTGGTCTCGCGCAGTATCCGGATTGGTGGCGACGAAATGGACACCGACATCGTCAACTTCGCGCGACGCGAGTACAACCTGCTGATGGGCGAACGGACGGCGGAGGAGATCAAGATCGCGGTCGGATCGGCGTACCCCGGGGCCAACCAGCGAACGGTGACGTTCCGTGGTCGGGACCTGCTCACCGGACTGCCGCGTAGCGTGGAGGTCGGCAGCGAGCAGATCCGCGAGGCGCTCGAGCCATCGGTCGCGGCGATCGTCGTCGCCATCAAGGACACCCTCGAGGAGACGCCTCCGGAGCTCGTTGCGGACATCATGGACCAGGGGATCGTCCTGGCCGGTGGCGGAGCCCTGCTGGCCGGACTCGACCGGCGAGTGGCCGAGATCACCCAGATGCCGGTCCATGTCGCCGATGACCCGCTGACCTGTGTCGTCCGTGGCTGCGGCAAGGTGCTCGAGGAGCTCGACACCCTCGAGCGGGTACTCGTTACCGAACAATTCAGCCGCGCCCCACGTTGACCCGCCGCACAGCCCCCTGGGGCTATCTCACAGCAGCAGCTCTGTCGCTGGGTCTACTGATGATCTCGGGCTGGTCGGTCGTGACCGATGCGCAGGCCGCCGGCGCGCGCCTGATTGCGCCGCTGCAGGAGGCGGTCCACCAGGCCAGCCTGGCGGTGACCGGGGCCCTCGAGACCGTCGGCGACATCGGCCAGTTGCGACAGGACAACGATGCGCTGCGCAACGAACTCGTGGGTGCCCAAGCTCGCATTGCGGCCCTTCGGCAGGTGGAGACGGAGAACGCCGCCCTCCGTGAATTGCTCGCCATTCGTGCAGCCCTGCCCATGGACCTGGTCGCCGCCCGCGTTGTGGCCGGCGATCCCGGGCTCGTGTCGTGGGAATTCGGCATTGCCGCGGGGACCCAGGATGGGGTGCGAGTCGGCATGCCGGTGGTCGCGTCGGCACATGGGCCCGCTGCGCTGGTGGGAACCGTTGTCAGCGCCGACCGGCAGCGTGCCCGCATTCGCCTGTTCGTGGATCCACGCGCGCGAATCGTCGGGACCGACCTCGAGACCGGGGCACTGGGCCTGGTCGCGGGCCAACCGGGGGGCCAGTTGGTCATGACCGATGTCGAACTGACCGATCCTGTCGCCGTTGGCGACACCATCGTGTCGGCCGGCCAGGTCCTTGATTCGGCGGCCAGCGCCTATCCGCGCGGCGTCCTGATCGGTACGGTGACCGCTGTCGAACCCGATTCGAACGGCCTGACGCAGACGATCTTCGTCCGACCGGCGGTCGATCCGCGGCAGATTTCGTGGGTGCTGGTGGTCACCGGCTTCGCGGTCGACTGACCGATCCCGCTGCCGCACTAGAATCGGGCGCATGACAACCATTGCTCCCAGCCGTCGGGCTGACGGCCGCCAGCCGAACCAGCTGCGCCCCATCAAGCTCGTGCCCGACTACCAGAAGTTCGCCGAAGGATCGGTGCTCATTCGCGTCGGCGATACCCGTGTGCTGTGTGCCGCGACCATCGAGGACCGTGTTCCCGGCTTCCTGCGGGGCAAGGGCACGGGCTGGGTGACCGCCGAGTACGGCATGCTGCCGCGGGCCGGCACCGAGCGCAGCCAGCGCGAGGCGAGCGCCGGCCGGGTGGGCGGGCGCACGCACGAGATCCAGCGGCTCATCGGTCGGTCGCTCCGCTCGGTCATCGACCTTGGCAAACTCGGCGAGCGAACCATCACCCTCGATTGCGACGTCCTGCAGGCCGATGGCGGAACTCGGACCGCTTCAATCACCGGCGCCTGGGTCGCCCTGGCCCGCGCGCTGAACAAGTACGGCATGGGCCACCTGGTGGTCGGCCAGGTCGCGGCGGTCAGTGTCGGGATCTCGTCGGGCGCGCTGCTGCTCGATCTCGACTATTCCGAGGATTCCACCGCCGACGTTGACTTCAACGTGGTCATGACCGACGACGCGCGGTTCGTCGAGGTCCAGGGCACCGCGGAGCATCGCGCGTTCAGCCGGGAACAGATGGATGGCATGCTCGAACTGGCCGCCGCGGGCATACGCCAATTGCACGAGGTTCAGCGCGCGGCGCTCGAGGCCCCGGCCGGGGAGTGACCGACCTGCTGGTGGCGACCAACAATCCGGGCAAGATCGGGGAGTTCCGTCGGCTGCTGGCCCACCTGCCCGCCCGGGTGATCGGCCCGGTCGACATCGGCCTGGTACTCGAGGTCCCGGAGCCGCACTTCACGTACGCAGAAAACGCGACGGACAAAGCGCGGGCATTTTGCGCGGCGAGCGGTCTGCTGACCGTGGCGGACGATTCGGGGATCGAGGTCGCCGCGCTCGATAACGGACCCGGAGTCCGGAGCGCGCGGTACGGAGGTGCCGAGGGTGGTGCCGCGTACGTGCTCAGCCAGCTGCCCGCTGGCGCGGATCGCAGCGCACAGATGGTCTGCTGGCTGGCCGTAGCCGTCCCGCCAGCCAGCGAGCCTCGGGTGGCGTTGTTCAGTGGAACGGTTGCCGGACGGGTGGCATCCGAGCCGAGGGGGACGGGCGGGTTCGGCTACGACCCGATCTTCGAAATGCCCGACGGGCGTACCACCGCCGAACTCGACGAGGCAGACAAGGACCGTGTTTCGCACCGGGGTCGGGCGGTCCAGGCGGCGTCCCCGTTCCTCCTCCGGATGCTGACCGGCTGATGTCCGACGCTTCTGCTCTGCCGCGGCCTGTCGGGCTGGCCGCGGGGCGTGATGTCTGGGTCGTGGTCCCGACATACAACGAGCGCGAGAACCTCGAGCGGTTGGTGACGGCGGTACTCGAGTCGCTGCCCGACGGCCGGATCCTCATCGTGGACGACGCGTCACCCGACGGAACCGGCGAGTTGGCCGATGAGCTGGCGGCCCGGCAGGACCGGATGGCGGTGCTTCACCGAGCCGGCAAGGAGGGCCTGGGGGTTGCGTATCGCGCAGGCTTCCGCTGGGCACTCGACCAGGCGGGGACGGCCGCGGTCGTGCAGATGGATGCTGATTTCAGCCACGATCCGGCCGATCTGTCCCGCCTGTTGGCTCCGCTCATGACAGATACCGATCTTGTTCTTGGCAGCCGCTACGTCCCCGGCGGGGGGACCGTTGGCTGGCCGCTCCGTCGCCGCCTGATCAGCAAGGGTGGGACTGCATTCGCCCGCCTTATCCTGTGGCTGCCGTTTCGCGATCTGACCGGCGGGTTCAAGGCGTGGCGAGCGGAGCTGCTGGGCAACCTTCGTCTCCGCGAATCGGCGGCTTCGGGGTATGGCTTCCAGATCGAGACCACCTGGTGGGCATACCGTCGGCGAGCGGTGATTCGCGAAGTGCCCATCGTGTTCCGCGAGCGCGAGGTCGGGATCTCGAAGATGGGTGGCGGGATCATCGCCGAGGCCTTCGTACTCGTGTTCCGCCTTCGATGGCAGGCCATTGTCAACCGGCGGCGAGGCGGTCGGTAGCAGATAGGCGATGCATCGGGTAGCATGCGGCCGCCCGCCCGACGCTTGACCCTGGTTCACGGTGCCCCACAGGAGACAGATGTCCTACCGCAGCCGCCCCGTACTCGATCGCAAGCATCGGCCTCGCTGGCAAGACGAACTTCGCACCCAACGCATGCTGGTCGGTGGTTTTGCCGCGGCCATCGCGGTGGCCCTGGGCCTGTTCGGGATCGTGACCTGGAACCTGTATTACACGAACCACTTTCGGCAGGCAGCCGTGGTCGAGGGGGTCACCGTCAATCGGAACGAGTTGTCTCGCCGAGCTTCGATCATCGGCTCCGAATTGCAGGCGACAGCCATCGACCTCAACGGTATCAGCGGCGGTGCTCGGGATCAGATCGTCCAGCAGCAGCTGCAAATCCTGTCCGAACAGTTCCAGGCCCTGACCCAGACCTCCACCAACTCGCTGGTCGATGGGATCTTCCTGACCGGCCAGGCGGACCAGTACGGGGTTACCGTGGCTCCCGAGGACCTCGACGCCGAAATCGCCGACCGCACCAACCTGGCCGCCCGGGTCAAGTTGTCGATGATTGCCATCAAGGCGGTGGCCGACGGCGCTGATGCCGGCACGACGCCGTCCGAACTCCAGTTCCAGGCCGCCAAGGACGAGGCGGACGCCCTGCTGGCTGCCCTGGAGGGAGGAGCCGACTTCGCCACCGCCGTCAGCGAGCACAGTGACGACCCGGCCACCAAGACAACCGACGGGCTGATTGGCTGGATCGAGGCAACCGACGGCCAATACGGCCTGTACTTCGAACCATCGGCCGATGCCGCCGCAGGCGATCTTGTCGGTCCGATCCTGACCGACACCGGCTATACCATCCTGCGCGTCGAGGATCGGACCGCCGCCGGTCCATTCACCCTGCTGCTGGATACCCTCCATGAGTCAGGCATCAGCGATGCGCAATACCGCGCCTACATTGCCGATGAACTCATGCGCAGGGCCTTCCGCACCTATTTCGCCGAGGACGTCATCGTCAGCCCGGCGCCGCAGCGGGAAATTGCCCAGATCGTGGTCGCCGCCGACCAGGGAGTACCGATTCCCAAGCAGCGGATTCGGCACCTGCTCGCCCAGCCCATCCCCGGTGGAGATGACCAGTCGGTTGCCACCGAGGAACAGTGGGCAGCGGCGCTGGCGAGGGCCGAGGCCTGGGTGACCGAGGTCAACGCCGACCCCGAGGGTGACTGGTTCGACCTCGCCAAGCAGAGCGATGACCCCGGATCGCGCAGCCGCGGCGGAGACCTCGGCTGGAGCGATCCGACCAGTTCGCCGTACGTTGCCGAATTTTCCGCGGCGGTGGCGACCCTGGGGGTCGGCGAGGTCAGCGAGCCGGTCAAGACCGCCTTCGGCTATCACGTCATCCAGATCACCGACCAGCGGACGACGGCGGCCGAGTTCGCCGATCGGCTGGTTGAGGAAGCGCGAGCCGATCCGGAGTCGTTCGGCGATATCGCCAAGGCCAACAGTGAGGACACCGGCTCGGCGTCGGATGGCGGCTATGTGGGCTGGGTCGCCCGGTACGAAGGGTCCCAGGAGCGCGAAGATGCGGTTTTCGGCCTCGATGGCTATCTCGCCGTATCCGATCCGGTCGTCCAGGGAACCAACATCTACATCCTCCAGCTCCTCGACTGGGCCGAGCGCCGCGCGCTCGAGGAGAACCGGCTGAATACGATCCGCAACACCGGATTCTCCCGATGGCTCGACCAGATCAAGGCCGACTCGGTGATCTGGGTCGATCCGGCCTTCGTGGGCACGACTGGCTGAGCGCAGGCGCGGTTGCCCGGCCGGTGCGCTCGATCGATGACCTTCTGACCCGGGCGGGCGTCGATCCGGCGGTCGGAATCCAACTCATCGCCGTGAATCGGTTGGTCGCGGCACCGGTGGATCCGGGCCTGCCGTTGGTCCTGATCCAATCCGCCCCTCCCGATCTCGCAGATCCCGTGTTGCCCGGGCGCCATGCCCATCGCGGACCGGCCGCCGTGCTGGCCGCGCTGTACCCGCCCAGCCACGGGCTCCGAAACCTTGCCGGAGGCTCGGATCTGACCGTCGGCACCATCGACGATGACGCCCTGGCAGCCGCAGACTGGCTGCTGGAGGCGCTGCCGCTCGAGGACAACCTCGGTTCCCCGCACGGAATGGCAGCCATCAGCGCTCGCCTGCGCGCACCCGACGACGGGTGTCCGTGGGACCTCCGCCAGGACCACCGATCGTTGCGCCGGTACCTCCTCGAGGAGGCCTACGAGACCGTTGACGCCATCGAACGCGGGACGCCCGCTGACCTGGCCGAGGAGCTCGGCGACCTGTTCCTGCAGGTCATCCTCCATGCCCAGATGGCTGCCGAGGCCGGTGAGTTTGACCTGACCGATGTCTATCGCGGACTCGGGACCAAGATCGTCGGTCGGCACCCCCACGTGTTCGGTGATGTGACGGTCAGTGGCGTGGACGAGGTGCTTGCCAATTGGGAGACCCTGAAGGTCGCCGAACGGACCGATGCGGGTCTGCCCCCTGGCTCGTTCGCCGATGTCGCGCGCGCCCTGCCGGCGCTGGCCGCCAGCCGGGAGATCCAGGAACGAGCGTCCGCGCTCGGCTGGGACTGGACCGCGGTCGAGGGCGTGTGGGACAAGGTTGCCGAGGAAATGACCGAATTTCGCGAGGCGTATGGGCCGGAGGCCACACTCCACGAGATGGGCGACGTCCTGTTTGCCCTGGTCAACCTGGGCCGCTGGCTCGGCCTCGATCCCGAGGAGGCGCTCCGCGAGGCGAACCATCGCTGGGTCGCTCGCTACCGGGCCGTCGAGGCACTCGCCGCCGAACGCGGACTCCATTTGGCCGCGCTCGACGAGGACGCTCGCGATGCGCTCTGGGACGAGGTGAAGCGACACTGACCCTGGCCTGGCCGATGGTAGGATCGGCCGACCGACGGGGTGTAGCGCAGCCTGGTAGCGCACCTGCTTTGGGAGCAGGAGGTCGACGGTTCGAATCCGTCCACCCCGACCACCACCCCACTAGGACGCGGGCGGACCCTCGGCTGTGGAGCCCAGGTACCAGCCGAGCAGCGGAGTATCGGTCCCCAGGATACGGGCCATCTCGGCGCGAATCGCGTCGCGACGCGGAATGATCATGTAGTAGCGCAGCGGATCGACCGGCGGGTCCACGAAGTCGGGCCAGCCCAGGACCACCCGCTCCACTGATTCGCGGTCGATCACGGTGGCCAGCGCAGCCAGGTCGCCGGCCTGGCTGCGGGGCACGTCGGTCGAAACGGTTCGCCCGACCGCCTCCATCAGGGCGGGCAGGTCGATCAACAGGTTTGCGTTGCGGACCTTTGCCTGAAGCGCGAGCAGGACTTCTTGCTGGCGTGCCGCCCTCCGGTAGTCGTTCTGGCCCACGATCGAACCGTCGGGCATGACCATGATGCCCTTGCGGCTGCGGGCGAAAGCCAGCGCGTGAACGCCGTCGTAGTGGGCACAGCCTGCCTCGAGGACGATGCCAACCTTCGGAGACCAGGTCGGTCCGCTGTAGGTCGGGTCCTCGAGCCGCCCCGGCAGGCAGAGGTCGACCCCGCCGAGGGCGTCGATCAGCGAGGCGAAGCCGAGCAGGTCGATCCAGGCAACCTGGTGGATGGTGATCCCCAGGTACAGGCCCAGGGCCTGGGACAGCGTCCGGGTCCCGCAATCGGTCCCCACCGGGAGGTCGGGGCACCAGAGCTGCGGATTGGCGTTCGCCGTGGCGGCAAGTTCGTTCACCTTCACCGGGAAAAAACCGTCGGGGTAGATCCTTCGGTCCGGCAGGGGCACGAAGCCGGTATCGCGGGGCACGGAGATCATCGCGGCGCTGTGGGTAACCGGATCCACCGAGACGACCATCATGGTATCGGTCAGTTCTTCCTGGCGGCCGGGGGCCGAGTCGTAGCCCAGAAGCAGGAAGTTGATGCGCTCGGTCCCGTCCCAACCGTACCCGTCCGGCTCGTCGTCCAGATGGCCGGCCACCGGGGTGGTCGGGCCGCCCTGTCCAAAGATGGTCGCCAGGGTGTGGTCGGCGGTGGTCAGAATGACACCGGCCCACAGGTGCGAGACCAGGGTCGCGGCCAGGAGCAGGATGATCACCGCCAGGTTGGCCATGCCCGGCTGTCGACGCGCGCTGAATCCGGCGTGACCGATGGCGAACAGGCGCCAACTGAGAAGGGCGAGGTCCAGGACGAGTACGCCGAGCAATACGCCGGGAGCAAGCAAGGCTCGCGCGAGGGTCGCCGATCCGGTCATCCAGCCGACGATTGCCAATCCCAACAGGACGAGCACGGGTAGCACCAGGATGAATGCCAGCCGGGGTCGACCGATGTACGCCTGGCCAAGACCGGGGATCAGGAACGAGAGGAGTGCGGCCAGGGCGGGTACCGGACCCCGTACGGGTCGGTGCGCCACCGGCAGCGCAGATTCAGACATCACGAATTCGGACAACACCAAGCAAGGGGTGGAACGGGCGGGAGCCGCGAGTATAGGGAAGGACGGCGTCCGGCTCAACTCCGTTGCGGGTGCGCACCGCCGAACGGCACGATTCTTTGCGTCCGGTCCCCCCGCGAACCTAGACTAGCCCCGGCCCATGTCGCCCGAAGCCATCTTCCTCGCCGTTTCCGCCATGGTTGCCGGGGTCGTGACCTTGGCCGCCCTGCTCGCGCTGCTGCCGGAGCGGCGGGCCGCGAGAACGCCGGAGCCCACTGGCGCCGCTTCAGGCGCCGAAGAGCCCGCGCCCCTCCCTCCCGATCCTCCGTACCGGTCTGCGGTCCGGGTGGTGTGGTGGGTGGCCAGTGCCGGGGTCCTCATTGGGGTCGGCGTGGCCGATATCTTCGGCGACACCCAGACCGCGATCTACGCGCTCGGCGGCCTCTCGGTGGTCTCGGTTCTGGTATTTCACGAGTTCCTGCCCCGGCGCTGGCAGCGACCGTGGCTTGCCGGCCTCGAGTGCCTCGCGGCGACCGGACTGGGTGCTGCCCTGCTGCTGGTCACCGGCTATGGCAGTTCCGCGTTTGCCGGCGTGCTGGCCATCCCGGTGGTTGCCGTCGCCCTGGCAGGAGGATACGCACCGGCCATCGGCGCCGCCTTGCTGGCAACCGCGGCGTACCTCGGGGTCATCGCTGTTGACCCGCGGTGGGGGACCTATACCAGCGCCGACGTCCTCGGCTTCGCAATGACCATTGGCGCCGTGTGGCTGATCGCCGCCCTGGCATCGGTCTTCTCCGAGAGCGAGCGGAGTGCGAGGCGCGAAGCCGCGGCCCGCTCGACCATTGATCCACTGACCGGCCTCCAGAACCGGTCAGAGTTGGCGATGAGCGTCCAGCTCGAGGTTCGGCGATCGCGCCGCAGTGGGCGCGGTTTCTGCCTGCTGATGGTGGACCTCGACGGCTTGAAGGCGCTGAACGACACGCTCGGGCACGCTCGCGGGGACACGGGCCTCCAGGACCTCGGCGGGGTCATTCGCAGCTCGATTCGTGCGGTCGACTCGGCATACCGCTACGGCGGTGATGAATTCACCGTCCTTCTGCCTGAGACGGATTTCCGGGGAGCGTTCGTCGTGGCGGAGAAGATCCGCACGGGAGCCGAGGAGATCGGGGAGCGAACCGCCCGACTCGGGGTGAGCACAGGCGTGAGCATCGGACTGGCCGCCTTCCCCGAGGACGGATCCACCGCCGATGAGCTCATGCTGGCCGCCGACCGGGCGCTGTACACAGCCAAGGCGGCCGGCAAGAACCAGATCAGCGGCTACGTGCGCGGTCCGCGCTCCGGTCCGCGACCACCCGCCCCGGCGGCGCCGCCAGGTCCCACATCAGTCGATGCCGAACCCGACCCGACCGTGGTTCGGCGCCAGATCGAGAATGCGAACCAGCGCTTTGATTCGGACCATAGGATCCGCCAGGCGATGGACGCCTTCCTCTCTCCCGCTCCCGAGTCCGCACCTCCCGCAGAGCGCATCGCCTAGTCAGACCCGTTGACCGCCGGCACATGACCGGAAGGTCCGGGGGGTTCCGCCGATCGCGCCATATGCCGAATTGGCCCCTCCCCATAGGTTTGGGATGTGTTTCGTCGACTTTCTGCCGCCGTGGGCAGTCTGCTGGTGGTTGCCACCATGCAGGCCGGCGCCCTGGCCCCATCGGTCCATGCCACGGTGGAACCGATCAAGGTGACCATCATCGTGGGTCCGGTTGGTGCCACCACGGCAAATTACCGGAGCCGTGCTGACACCTTGGCTGCAACTGCCGAAGCAGCGGGCGCGGTGGTCACCAAGGTCTACAGCCCTGATGCCACCTGGGCGAACGTCATGACCGCGGTGAATGGCGCCAACGTGGTGGTGTACTTGGGGCACGGCAACGGTTTCCCAAACCCGTACAGCGCGACGCTCGGTCCCGAGCGGGTGGACGGCTGGGGCCTGAACCGGGTTGCCGGCATTGATCCGGCCGACCCGACCGGCGATGGTGACAACTGGTCCACCAATCTGGCGTACTGCGGCGAGGCCGCCCTCGAGGGCAAGCCCCTGCCGGCCGGCAGTCCGCAGGCCACTTATTGCGCCGGCGGCCCGATTACACCGGCCCCGGCCTGGGTGATGATCTATTCCAACGCCTGCTACACGCCCGGTGCCGGCGAGACCGAATCGACCACGCCGACCAGCGAGTCGACGGCCCTGTCGCGGGTGGCGAACTATTCGCGTCCGGCCCTTGCGTTGAACGCGGGTGCCTATTTCGCCAGCGACATCGGCTCCGGCTCGGTGCTGGACAAGGTCCTGCGGAATCGAGACCTGGGATTCGGCGACATTTTCTCCATGGCCAGTGGCTTCAGTGCCGTCGCCCTGCGCACGTTCCCACACCCGACCAGCGCCGGCGACCAGGTCTGGATCCAGCGCACCAGCGGACCCGGCGGGATCCAAAGTTACTGGTACGCCTTCGGCGGCGATCCGACGCAGACCCCGAACGGCGGTCATGCCGCGCTGAGCGGCGATTACATCCGTCCCACGGTCCTCAGCCGCACCCCGGCCGCCGGGGTGACCACGGCCTCGATGAGCACCACCGTGACGATCGGCTTCTCCGAGCCGGTCAGCGGGGTGAATGGCACATCGGTCCGAGTTCGGGATACCCTCAGCGGGGGCCTCTACAGCGGGACGGTGACCTACGATCCGGGGACGGCCACCGCCACCTTCGTCGGCGCCTTCCCGTTCCAGCCGGCGCGCCGCTACCAGGTCGAACTCAGTGGCGCGATCGGCGACAGCGTCGGCAACCCCCTGCTGGCGACGAGTTGGTCGTGGACGACGACCGCCTGGGAGGTCTACAGCCCGTGGCGCAGCGTCCGCTTCAGCCCGGCATCGTTCACCGGCTACCGCTTCTACACCGGCGGGGTGGTCGCCGCCATGAAGGCCTGGGTGGTGACCGCCGACACGGTCGTCCAGGTCAGCCGCCGGGCCCGGATCCCCGGGCAGCCGAACGTCAGTGGCGCCTGGTACTTCCTTGAGAGCGGCCCGCTTGCCGGCTGGTGGGTCCGCGAACGCTGGAGCAACACCCCCGCGGGCTTCAACCCGACCCTGCTCTAGTCCGGCTGGGGGACTGCCGCAGTGATTCGTACTATGGGGATTCCGCCTTCGCGTCGGTACGGTTCGGTGCAGTTGAGTGCCGAGCGGTCCGCTGGGCCGCGGCTCGGGCAACGGAGGTGAGTCGAAAGCGGTGGGTACCGATCGACGCAAGCTGACGGCTATTGCGTTCTGCGCGCTGGTTGCGCTGACCAGCGTGTTCACGCCGACGGGCGCGGCCGCCAGTAGTGGATCCTCGCAGCCGACCCCAGGGGTTGGCCATTGGGACGTGCCGCCACCGATCGCCGATGGGCCGATCACCCTTCCCAGCGGGAAGGTCCTCGCTGTCCCGCCGCGCGGGTCTGTCGAGTATTCGATTCAGGCCGAGATGCTCGCCGCCCATTCCGGGGACCGACCCTCATTCGTCCCAGGCGCGCGGCCGGAACCCATGCCCGGATCGCTGGCACGGGTTGGCGGTGAGACCGCCACCGCGCTCAACGCTCCCAGCGAACCTCGGCTCAGCGGGGACGCCTCGACTCCTTCGTCGATGCCGAACGGACTGCGCAAGGAGGTTCTCGGGTTCCTGCCGTACTGGTTCCTTGGCGATTCCGATCTCCAGTGGATGCAATACCAACTGGTCTCGACGATCGCCTACTTCGGGGTCGCGGCGAACGCTGACGGGAGCCTGGCAACGACCTCGAGTGGCTGGAGCGGCTGGAATTCATCGGCCATGACCGGGGTCATCAACAGCGCCCATGCCCGCGGGGTCAGAGTCGTCCTGACGGTCACCATGATGGCCTGGGACGGGGGAGCCGCGCAGGCATCTCTCCTAGGCAGCAGCGCCGCCCGCGAACGCCTGGTGGGAGCCATCGTGGCTGCCGTTCGCAACCGGAACGCCGACGGCGTGAACCTCGACTTCGAGCCGGTGTACACCGCCCAGCGCGACCAGTACACCTCGTTCGTCCGCCAGCTCAAGGCCGCCCTCGTCGCGGGGGGAGTCGGGTCATACCTGACCGTATGCACAACTGCCGGCGCCGCCACCTGGTCGAGCGGATACGACGTGAGTGGCCTGGTGGCCGCCGGCGCCTCAGACGCGCTCTTCGTCATGGGATACGACTACAGCTGGTCCGGGTCGGCGCGGGCCGGTGGGGTTGCCCCGATGGATTCCCCCTATATCCTCGACGTCGGCGAGTCGGTGCGCGACTTCCTCGACCTCATCCCCGGCAACAAGGTGATCTGGGGCGTGCCGTACTACGGGCGGACCTGGCACACGACCTCCGACGGCCTCAACTCTCCCACGGTCAGCGGGGCGTCGGGTCAGTCCAAGGCGTACTACTACACCGGCAACCTGAAGTTGGCTCTGCAGCATGGCCACCGCTGGGATTCGGTCGGCCAGGTTCCATGGTTCAGCTACTGGGACACGACCGCCGCGACATGGGTTCAGGGCTATTACGACGATGTCGCCTCGCTCTCCCGGAAGTGGGACATGGTCAATGACCTGGGGCTGCTGGGTACCGGCATGTGGACCCTGCTCATGGATCAGGGAACGAGCGATCTCTGGAACCTGATCGCTGGCAAGTTCGTCACGGACACGACGCCCCCAACGGGCGGAGTCACGACCTTGCCGGCGATGACCGATGCACATGCTGCCCTCGTGAGCTGGAGGGCCGTGGACGTGGGTTCCGGCGTCGCCTCCTACACCATCGAGTCGCGGGACGTAACGGCGGCGACCGACTGGACGAACTGGCTGAGCAATACCACCCGCACGTCCGCCTATTGGATCGGGGTGCCGGGCCACACGTACGACTTCCGCGTATCAGCCATCGACAATCTCGGTAACCGGCAGCCATGGCAATCATCGATCGGCATGCCGACGTCGGTTACGCCCGGCGCCTTCGCTCAAGTGGTCTCCGATACGTTGAATGTGCGGGCGGCGGCCGGGACAAGTTTCACCGTGCTGGATCGATTGAGTCGCGGCGATCGGGTGGCCGTCCTGTCCGGACCGGTGGCGGCGGGTGGCTACCAATGGTTCTCCGTCCAATTCGGATTCGCCGAGTGGCCGTCCTCGGATTATCCGCGCACCGGCTGGGTGGCAGCCGGTAGCGGCGCTACCGCGTACCTTCTCCCGACCAGTCCGGTGACCCAGACGCGTCTTGCACCCTCGATCACCGACTACGCGGTGAGTCCCGTCCGCTTCCAGCCCTCGGCGGACATGGCCGCCATCATCACGGTGCGCTACCGGCTGTCAGCAGATGCGGCTTCGGTTCGGCTCGATGTCGTGAATGGTGCATCGGCGGTGATTCGCTCGTACGACCTCGGAGGCAAGGTGGCCGGCGCCCAGTCGGCGACCTGGGATGGCCGAACCTCGACCACCGAGCCGGCGCCGCCCGGACGATATCTGCTGCGGATCACAGCAGTCGACACCGCGACCCATGTTTCGCCGGCCGCCGGGGTGGACGCCGCCGTCCTCGCAACCTGGGGAGTGGAATCCGATCTGACCCGTCCCACGGTCCTCAGCCGCACCCCGGCCGCCGGGGTGACCACGGCCTCGATGAGCACCACCGTGACGATCGGCTTCTCCGAGCCGGTCAGCGGGGTGAATGGCACATCGGTCCGAGTTCGGGATACCCTCAGCGGGGGCCTCTACAGCGGGACGGTGACCTACGATCCGGGGACGGCCACCGCCACCTTCGTCGGCGCCTTCCCGTTCCAGCCGGCGCGCCGCTACCAGGTCGAACTCAGTGGCGCGATCGGCGACAGCGTCGGCAACCCCCTGCTGGCGACGAGTTGGTCGTGGACGACGACCGCCTGGGAGGTCTACAGCCCGTGGCGCAGCGTCCGCTTCAGCCCGGCATCGTTCACCGGCTACCGCTTCTACACCGGCGGGGTGGTCGCCGCCATGAAGGCCTGGGTGGTGACCGCCGACACGGTCGTCCAGGTCAGCCGCCGGGCCCGGATCCCCGGGCAGCCGAACGTCAGTGGCGCCTGGTACTTCCTTGAGAGCGGCCCGCTTGCCGGCTGGTGGGTCCGCGAACGCTGGAGCAACACCCCCGCGGGCTTCAACCCGACCCTGCTCTAGTCCGGCTGGGGGACTGCCGCAGCAACACCGGTATCATCGGGCGCGTGGCACAGGAGATCGGCGACCGGCTGGCAACGCACCCCGACCGAGGGGAGGCGGTCGTTCAGGCACCCGTAGCGGCATTTCTGTCCTTTCTCCTGCCTGGGCTGGGGCAGGCCTACAACCGCCAATTCTGGCTCGCCGTCCTGCTCGGCCTGCCGCTGGCCATGACCATCGTCCTCGGTGTGCTTGCCGCCCAGAATGGGGCGGGCGTCGCCTCGCGGATTGTTGATGTCCGATTCCTGGAGGCGGTGATCGTCCTTGATCTGGCGCTTCTCGGATGGCGCCTGGTCGCGATCATCCAGGCGCACCTGCGGCGCGGCTGGAGCGGGAAGGCGCACTGGACCTCGTGGATGACCGGCCTCTTGGTACTCGCCACGATCGGGACGCATTTTGTCCCGGCCTGGTACGCCACCGCGACGATCGAGACCCTCACGGCGATCTCGCGCGGCGGTCCCGCGGGCAGCGGCCTGGTGGGCGATTTCCACGACATCCTGGACCCGACCGAGGGCGGCGCGCCCGGCTCGATTTCCGGGGCTGGATCGGAGGGAATCACCAAGCGGCTGACCGTGCTGCTGGTTGGAATCGACTACATCCCGGCGCGCCCGTCAACCTTCCTGACCGACACCATGATCGTCGCCACCATCGATCCGTTGACCGGCATTGATCTGATCTCCATTCCTCGAGACACCTTCGGGACACCACTGGGCGACGGTCGGATCTACAACTCCAAGCTGAATGGCCTGCTGGCACGCGCACGACGCGAGCCGGGTAACTACCCGCTCGGCGGGCCGGAGACCCTGAAGGCCGCCGTTGGTGAGCTCATCGGTCTGAAGATCGACTACCTGGCGGCCATCCAGGTCCTGGGCTTCAAGGACGCGATCGACGCCCTCGGCGGCGTCGATATCACCGTCAGTCGGGCGATTCACGACAACACCTACATTGATGAGTACGACCGACATACGGGCTTCAGCATCGAGCCCGGCGAATATCACCTGGATGGCCACACCGCAGTGGCCTATGCGCGCTCTCGCAAGGGAGTCGGCGACAGCGACTTCACCCGTGCCGCCCGGCAACAACAGCTCCTGGTCGCCCTGCTGCACCAGCTCACCGCCTCGAGCCTGCTCCTGAATCTGCCGAACCTGCTTGGCATCATCGGCGACTCGGTGGCCAGCGATGTCCCGCTCGAACTCCTGCCGAACCTGGCGCGAGCCCTCCAAGACGCTGACCCGTCGGCGATCGACCGCCTGGTCATCCAATACCCGCTGGCGCACAGCGACACCCTGACCGATGGGACCTACATCCTGGTGCCGGACATTCCGGCAATCCAGGCGGCAGTCCATGAGATGTTGACCTTCCAACCGGGTGCGACGCCCCAGCCGGGCGACTAGGTCGACGGCTAGACTCCGCCGATGTCAGGTTTTGCCACCCGAGCAATCAAGGCTGCCGGCCGCGTTCCCGCGTCACCCCAGCCGCCGGTCACCGTCCCGATCTACCAGACAAGTACCTTTGAAGTCGGCTCGACCCAGGATCTCGAGGACATCCTCGAGTTCCGCGTGCCCGGGCACTCATACACCCGCTATTCGAACCCGACCCACGCGGCCCTGGAGGACGCATTGGCGGAACTTGAAGAAGGCGAGGCGGCCCACCTGACCGCCTCCGGCATGGCAGCGGTCCACGGGGCCATCCTGTCGTTCGTCGGATCCGGCGACGAGGTCCTGGCTCCGGCGGCCGTCTACGGCGGGACCTATGGGCTGCTGAACGGGGTTCTCCGTCGGCTGGGCATCGCAGCGCGCTACGTCAGGACCGGAGACCCCGAGGCAGTCCTGGCGGCAATCGGTCCGGCGACGCGACTCATCTGGCTGGAAACGATCGCCAACCCGACCACCGAAATGGCCGACCTTGGGGCCATTGCCGCCGGCGCTCGCGAGCGGGGGATTCCGGTGGTGGTCGACAACACGTTCGCCTCGCCCTACCTCTGCAACCCGCTGTCGCTCGGCGCGGACCTGGTCGTCCATTCCCTGACGAAGTACGTCGGCGGCCACTCCGACATCACCCTCGGCGCCATCGTTGGCGGCGTCGCTCGCGTCCGCGCGGCGCGCGAAGTGGTGATCAACAGCGGCGGTAACGCCCAACCGCTCGAGGCGTTCCTCGCCCTGCGCGGCTTGCGGACTCTGGCCCTGCGGATGGACCGTCACTCGGCATCGGCCCTGGCAGTTGGTGAGGCCCTCGAAGCCGACCCGTCATTCAGTCGGGTCTGGTACCCCGGGCTGGCGTCCCATCCCCAGGCGGCGCTGGCCGCCCGCGAACTCCGGGGCGGGATGGCCGGAGGGATGATGGCCGTCGAGCTGACCGCGGGGCGCGAGGCTGCAGCCCGCTTCGTCGAGCGGGTGCAGGTGGCCGTCCACGCCACGTCCCTCGCTGGTCCGGAATCACTGGTCAGCCACCCGGCGAGTTCGTCGCATCGCCAATTTTCCGATGCCGACCTGGCGGCCGCCGGGCTGTCGCCGGGGATGCTGAGGGTGTCGATCGGCCTGGAAGACCCAGAAGATCTGATCGCCGATTTCGTCGAGGCCGCAGCCTGAGGGCGCGCGCGCCAACGGAGTTCGCGACGAGCAGGGAGCAGGTCACGTGCCCCGGTTGATTGACCTGTGGCGAGCCGTGGATGTCGAGGCTCGGCTCGTATCTGGGTCGGTGGACCGTCTGACCGACCCGGTCCGCTGGGTCGGTCGCGGTCGAGCGCTGGCGCCGCGGCTCCCCGAGGTCGCGCCCGGGACGCTGCTAATCGTCGATGCCGGCCACGTCGGCCCGTCGCTGGTCGGTTTCCTGGCGGACCTGGCCGCCGACGACCTGCATCCGGTCGGCCTCCTCGTCGGGACCAGCCGCACTGTCGGCGATCCGGTGACGGACCAACTGCCGATCCTGGTCAGTACCCGGTCGGTGGCCGAGCTGGCCGCACGGGCCGACGCCTATCTGGCAGATGAGGAGCGATTCTTGGCCGATGAGGTGGCCGATGTTCGGTTGGCGGCTGCCGAGTACGCCCTCGCCCATCCGGATCCGGCGGCCGTCGCTGGATTGGTTGCCGGGCGCCTCCGCCGCGGAATTGCCGTCACGATGGATGGTGCCCTGATCGGCCTGATTCCTCGGCCGGCCGGCCGGGCCCTGGCCGCCCGTTTCGCTGCGGGCCAGGCCCGACTGCTCGCGCACGCGAGTGGATCGGGGACCGAAGTTCAGCGGGGACTGGCCGGCCTGGTCGTCAGTGAGCACCGGATCCGCGCGGGCGCCGCCGTCTGGGTCTTCGACGATCTACCGCTGGCGGCCCTCGACGATCGGGTGGCGCGATCGTTGGCGACGACCCTGCGGGCGCTCCTCCAGCGAGTCTCGGTGGTGCGGCCATTGGCAGTTGCTTCACCGCCGGTGCCACCAATTGGGGTGATCGAGCAGACCCTGCTGGCAGTGGCGCGCTCGAACGGCCGGATTGCCCCCGCTGCGCGCACCCTGGGCGTCCACCGCAACACGGTGCTCTATCGGCTCCGGATTGCGAAGCGCGATCACGGTCTCGATCCGCGGCTAGCCGATGACGCGCTCCGCATCCTGCGCGACCGCGGCTAGCCAACGGATTTGTGCAGTCTGCACAATAGTTTGTCCGGACCACGCCCGGGCAGAGGGTGGTCGCCCGGACATGACGGGCGGTAGTGTCGGGTCCTCATCACGCCAACCCAGCAGGAGCATCGCCGTGGCCAGCAAGCAACTCGCCCCCGTCCTCGCCCTCGCCGAGGAGCGCCGATTGCGCTTCGTCAGCCTGCAATTCACCGACATCGTCGGCCATGTGAAATCGGTCCAGGTGCCGATGCACCAGCTCGAGGAAGCAGTCGAGCACGGTAAATGGTTCGACGGTTCGAGCATCGAGGGCTTTGCTCGGATCGCGGAGTCCGACATGTTCCTGGTGCCGGATCTGTCCACCTTCTCGCCCATCCCCTGGGAGCCGGGAATCGACGCCGACGGTCGATCCACCGATACCGGTTCGGCGCGAGTGATCTGCGACGTCTACACCCCCAACGGCGACCCGTTCCCCGGTGACCCGCGGCACGTCCTCCGTCGCCAGATGGATCGGGCCAAGGCGCTGGGCTTCACCTTCAACACCGGTCCGGAACTCGAGTTCTTCCTCCTCCGACTCGGAGATCGGGGCGGAGTGGAGGCCCTGCCGCACGATGCTGCCGGCTATTTCGATCTTTCCGCCGACCTTGGCACCGAGGTTCGCAAGGAAATGATGAATGACCTCGAGGGGATGGGCATCGAGGTCGAGACGGCCCACCACGAAGTGGCCATCGGTCAGCATGAGATCGATTTCAAGTATGCCGACGCGCTGCGCACCGCCGATAACGCGGTGACATTCAAGACGACCCTCAAAGCTGCCGCCGCTCGGCATGGGCTCCATGCGACCTTCATGCCCAAACCGTTCTTCGGGATCAACGGCTCGGGCATGCACGTTCACCAGTCGCTGTGGGACAACAAGGCCAAGCGGAATGCGTTTGCCGATGCCAAGGATCCGTATGGCCTGTCGAAACTGGCCCGGTCGTACATCGCCGGCACGCTGGAGCACGCGCCGGGGATGATTGCCGTCCTCGCCCCGTTGGTGAACAGTTACAAGCGGCTCGTTCCCGGGTACGAGGCGCCGGTGTACATCGGCTGGGCGCGGATCAACCGCTCGGCCCTCATTCGCATTCCGCAGATCAGTCACGGCCAGTTGAACTCGACCCGCATCGAGCTCCGCTGCCCGGACCCCTCGGCCAACCCGTACCTGGCCTTCGCGGCGATGCTGGCCGCCGGACTCGATGGCGTCGCTCGCAAGTTGAGCCCGCCCGACCCGGTCGAGGAGAACCTCTACCATCTCGACCGATCCAAGTTGGCGAGCCGCAAGATTCGCCAACTCCCCGGCAGCCTGAGCGATGCCATTGACGAACTCGAGCGCGACGAGGTCATTCGCGAGGCGTTGGGCGACCACGTCTTCGAACGGTTCGTCGAGGCAAAGCGCGACGAGTGGGATGCCTACCGCATCCAGGTTTCCGGCTGGGAGACGGCGCGCTATCTCGAGGCCTTCTAGAATGACGCGGCGCCGCCGGCCACGGTCGGGGCGCCTCTGAAGGTCCGTACGGGAGCTCGGATGTCGATTTTCGACGGCCGCTCGGTGTTGATCACCGGCGGCACGGGATCGTTTGGCAAGCAGTTCGTTGATACGGTGCTGCGCGAGACAACCGCGCGCCGGGTCGTCGTGTTCAGTCGGGACGAACTAAAGCAATTCGAGATGCAACAGCGGTATCCGAACGAGCCAAGACTGCGCTTCTTCATTGGTGACGTCCGCGACTACCAGCGACTCTACCGGGCGTTCCATGAGATTGATTTGGTGGTCCATGCCGCAGCCCTCAAGCAGGTGCCCGCGGCGGAATACAACCCGTTCGAGGCTGTGAAAACCAACGTCAACGGCGCACAGAACGTCATCGAGGCCGCGATCGAACAGGGCGTGCAGCGTGTCGTCGCCCTATCGACCGATAAGGCCTGTGGGCCAATCAACCTGTACGGTGCCACCAAGCTGGTCAGCGATAAGTTGTTTGTGGCCGGCAACGCGTACGCTGGCGGCGCAGTCACCCGGTTTTCGGTGGTTCGCTACGGGAACGTGGTCGGCAGTCGGGGAAGCGTCGTTCCCCTGTTCAAGTCGCTCGCGCCAGGTGGCACGCTCCCGATAACCGACGAACAGATGACCCGCTTCTGGATCACCCTCGACCAGGGCGTTCGCTTCGTCATGGACTGCTTTGAACTGATGCACGGCGGCGAGCTGTACGTTCCGAAAATTCCGAGCATGCGGGTTGTTGACCTCGCCGCCGCCATCGCGCCAGAGGCAACGCTCAAGATCGTGGGCATCCGCCCCGGGGAAAAACTCCACGAGGAGATGATCAGCATCAACGACGCCCGCTCAACCGTCGACATGGATTCGTACTACGTGATCCAGCCTGAACTGGAGTGGTGGTCGAACGGCCGGATTGACGGCCCAATGGTGCCCGATGGGTTCTCATATGCCAGCAATACCAATGAGCGCTGGCTGAATGTCGAGCAGTTGCGCGAGATGGTCGCAGGTGTCTGACCGGCTCCTGCCGTACGGTCATCAGTGGGTATCGGCGGAGGACATTGATGCCGTCGCGGCTGTCCTGAGCGGTGAGTACCTGACCACGGGCCCGACAATCGGGGCATTCGAAGCGGCGCTCGCCGAAGTCAGCGGTGTTAGTCAGGTCGTTTCGGTGGCCTCCGGCACGGCGGCCCTGCATGCGATGTACAGCGCAGTCGGGATCCGTTCCGGCGACGAGGTCATTGTTCCGCCGCTGACGTTCGCCGCGACCGCAAATGCAGCGCTCTATCTTGGCGCGAACCCGCGGTTCGTGGATGTGGACGCCCGGACCGGCCTGATTGCCCCCGATGCCGTCGCCGAGGTGGCGACCTCCCGGACGCGGGCAGTGGTTGCTGTCGATTTCGCCGGGCATCCCGCCGACTACGATGCTCTCCGGGCGGTGATCGATCCCGGGACCGCCCTTCTCGCCGATGCGTCGCACTCGCTCGGGGCGACTCGCGGCGATCGGCCGGCTGGTTCGCTGGCGGACGCGACCGCCTTCAGTTTCCATCCGGTCAAGCCGATTACCACCGGAGAGGGCGGGGCGATCGCGACCGATAACCCGGATGTCGCCGCCGCCGCCGCCCGCTTTCGGACCCACGGAATTACCCGCGATCGGTCCCTGATGGGCACGGACGAAGGTGAGTGGTACTACGAGCAGGTCGACCTCGGCTTCAACTACCGACTGACCGATATCCAGGCGGCGCTCGGCCTGAGTCAGCTCTCTCGCCTCAACGCGTTCCTCAGCCGACGGCGGACGATTGCCCAGGCCTACCTCGAGGCGTTTGCCGGCTTGGCCGGAGTTGGGCTGCCGATGGTCGAGAACGCGGTGAGCCCCGGCTGGCACCTTTTCGTGATCCGTGTGGCCGCAAACCGACGGCGATCGTTCTTCGACCGCCTTCGCGCCGACGGTCTGGGCGTGCAGGTTCACTACATCCCGGTGTATTGGCATCCGCTGTATCGCGACCTGGGGTACCAACGCGGCCAGTGCCCAACAGCCGAGGCAATCTACGGGGAGTCGATTTCCCTGCCGATCTTCCCGGCCATGACCGACGGCGACGTGGATCGGGTGATTACCGCGGTGGCGGCGGCGGCGGCGGACTTGCTGTAGTCAGATCGACCAGGGGAAACAAAGCCTCGAGGACATCCACCACCCGTTCCGTTCCTCGCCCGTCCGCGATTCTGGATGCAGCTGCCGCCATCTTCGTGAGCTTGGCGTCATCCTGGCTGATCCGCTCCACGGCCGCGCGGATATCGGCTTCGGTCACCCCATCATGCCAGCCGATCAGCTCGGCGGCTCCGGCCTTGACCAGACCGGCGGCAACGGAGCGCTGATTTTCCGCCAGCCCGACCAGCAGCGTAGGTAGGCCGAGACAACACCGTTCCCAACTGGCGCTGCCGGGCGCTCCGATGGCGAGGTCTGCCGCCGCCATCAGACTCGCCAAATTGCGGACATCCCGATGGAGGCGGACATTCTTGCGATCCCCCGCCAAGGCCTGGAGTGCCGCCCAGAATGGGTATGCGGCCCCCACCACCACGTCCAAGGTCACATCCGCGTCTCGGAGGGCTCGGAGGGTGCGCCCGCTGAGATCGTGTTCATCGGCTCCACTCAGGAACACCAGCACGGATTCGACTCGCTTGCGGCGGGCAGGTGGCACTCGTCGCAGGTCGGCGAACTCCGGTCGGAGGAGAGCGAATCGCGGGCCGATGAGCAATTGGCAGGTCGCTCCGACCAAGGTTCGGTATGCCGCGGGGCTGATTCCAAGGTTCTGATTCACCAGAACCGAGGCTTGGTGGGCCCGGTCGCTGAGGTCGTCGATAACTGCCACCAGCGGTCCCTGGCCCGCAACGGCGGCTTCCCACCGGGCATCAATCTCGTAGGAATCGACCACGACCAGTTGCGTCTCCGTGAGGCCGGCAGCTGACGTCAGCCAGGTCGCTTCGGAATCTGGCCGCAGGCCGGACGGTATTCGAATGGGATTGCTCCCGGCCGCCGCGATCCCCGCCTCGAGGGCGTCGGGCATCTCTCGGTAGGCGAA
>JAHFBB010000210.1 GCA_023250255.1 Chloroflexota bacterium
ACGCGGGTCGAGGCCAGGCCAATCAGGGTTCGCAGGACCAACACGCCAGCCCCTGCGCTGAGGACGGCGCTGATCAACGCCCACACCGGTTCGACCAGCGGATCCAGGACCGATGCGATGACGGCCGCTGCCAGCGCTACCCCGAACAGCAGACCGACGGCCACGATCATGCTCCACCGTGCCAGGAGACCGAGAATCGCGCCGCCTGCCAGGCCACCGATGATGATCGCCAGATTGAGGACCACCTTGTCGGCCGTACCGAAAACGTCGGCCATCCACTGTTTGGCACCGGCCGGCTGGAGGGCGATCACCAGGTTGCCGACGCCAACAACGAATGAGGGCGCACCGGGGATGAGCGCCGCCAGCAGTTCGTTGACCGCAATGGCCGCCGCGGCGGCGAGGGCACCCGCAAGCAGGGTCCAGCCCACATCAGGCTGTCGACGATCAACTGCGAACCCGGGCCGATAGGTCATCTGGGGCTACACAATATCGGAGATGCGCGTTTACCTCGCTCCGGGTGCCTCGGGTAACCTCGCCTGGCTCGACCCCTGGGCCGCCGGACTCACCGATGCCGGCCGTGCGGTGACCCTCCTCCGGCTGCCCCGCGGCCGCGCAGAGGCCGCTATTGGGGCGTATCGGCGGTCCGTGCCCGATATACCCGGGTCAGCGATCGGCGGCCAGTCGTTCGGCGGGCGGGTAGCGTCCCTGCTCGCCGCCGAGAGCACGCCGGCCGGTCTGATCTGCCTGTCATACCCGCTCCATCCGCCGGGTCGCCAAGCTGACTGGGAGCGGCGCACGACACATTGGCCGGCGATCGATTGCCCGGTCCTGTTGCTCAGCGGTGAATCCGATCCGTTCGCCAGGATCGACCTCCTGCGCGAAGCCGTGGGTCAGCTATCGCGCGCAACCCTGGTGACCTATCCGCGGATCGGACATGGTCTGAACCGGGTGCGCGGCGCGGCGTTGGGCGCCATCATCGGCTGGATGGAGCGACTCGACCAATGACGGGCTGGTTCCCAGCCGACGCCGTGGGGTGGATTGCGCTGCTGCTGGGCGTGGGCCTCATTGGACTTGCTGGCTGGGACATGTTCCACACCGTCATCCTCCCGCGTGCCAGCGCAACCCGGATCACGGTTGCCCGTTATCTGGCTGCCGCGTTCTGGCCGCTGTGGCGGCGGCGAGCCCTGGCGATCAACCGATCGTCCGCCCGAGAACAGGCACTGGCGTCGTTCGGCCCGCTGGGCGTGGTGGCGGCCATTGCCGTCTGGGTAGCCCTACTGGTCACCGGTTACGGACTCGCCTTCTATGGCCTCCGCCAGCAGCTGGTCCCGGTCCCCGATCTGCCCGGAGCGATCTATCTGGCTGGCGCGTCCGTATTGACCATCGGCTTTGGCGACATCACTCCCGTGGGTATTCCCGCCCGATTCCTGGCGTTGACGGCGGCCGCCCTGGGCCTCGGAACCATGGCCCTGGGCGTGACCTACCTGTTTTCGCTGTACGCCAGTTTCCAGCGTCGCGAGACGCTCATCGTGCGGCTCGAGGCCCGGGCAGGCGCCCCGCCCTCAGGCGTGGCTCTCCTCGAGGACTACGCCGCCCATGGCGAGGGGCGGGCGCTGGCCGGATTCCTGCTGGAGTGGGAAATCTGGGCGGCCGAGGTTCTCGATAGCCATGTCGCATACCCCATCCTCGCCTTCTTTCGATCCTCCCATGACAACGTGTCGTGGGTCAGCGCCTTGGGTGCGGTGCTCGACGCCTCGTCGTTGCTGCTGACCACTGTCACTGACGGGCCAGGCGGGGAAGCCGAGCACGTCAACGAGATCGGCAACCACTGCGTCGAGGACATCGGCAACCTGTTCGGCTGGCCCGAGACCGGAGATCCTGGCGTTGAAGAATCGGAGTTCACCGATGCCCATGCGCGATTGGTGAATGCTGGCTGGTCCTGCCGGCCGGTGGACGAGGCGTGGGCGGCATTCCGTGCCCGCCGAGCGAGCTACGCGGGTCGGCTGAACGCGATGGCCCTGTTCTGGCTCACTCCGCCGGCACCGTGGATCGGCGACCGCTCAGTTCGCTCCGCGCGCCACTGACGTCGCGCGGAGCCATGGGTCTGGCTGTCTAGCAGACGCCTTCCGGCGTGACCGCGTCCAGGAATCCCCACCAGGCATCGAGGGCGGCCGTGGTGGCGTCCAGCACGGCACGCTCGTCTTCTGGCGTCGGGGCAAGGCTGGCGATCATCTCGCGCTCGGCATTGGAATGCTCGATGTCCAGGGTCGAATGGACCGTGAAGAAGGCCAGGGTCCGTGCGTCTTCGATCCCATACCGATCGCGAAGCCCGTTGATCTTTTCGGTGGCCACCTCGGGGACCTGGCCCTCGTAGGCGTACAACGCGGCAACGCCGGCTGCCAGCGGTGCGTCGGTCACCGCGGACCAGTACGAGCGCAGGAGTTCACTGGTGCCCGCGTTGTGCTGGGCGCCACGCACGTCCTCGCGGGAAACGCCCATGCCCTCGGCGAAGCGCAGCCACATCTCAGCGTGATTGACCTCGCCATGCTCCTCGTCCCACAGGTTGTCGAGGATGGCCTGGCGAATCGCCGGCGCGTCGCTGCGGGTGTGCAGGGCGGACAGGAAGCGCGGGAAGGTTGATTCGAAGGCGTAGTACTGGCGGGTGTACTCCTGGATGGCCTCGGTCGGCAAGGTGCCGGCCTTCCACGCGGTGTAGAAGGGGTGAGTCAGCAAATGGCGCTCGGCGATGAGCGCGTCAATCCGGTCGAGCAGGTCCATGTGCGGCCTCCC
>JAHFBB010000211.1 GCA_023250255.1 Chloroflexota bacterium
TTCGCTCGACCGCCTATCTCGGCGAGGCTCTCGTGGCGGCGGGGGTGCCCTGCATCCAGCCCATCGGCGGTCACGCGGTGTACATCGATGCCGGCGGACTGCTGCCGCATATTCCCTGGTCTGAATACCCAGGCCAGTCGTTGGCCATCGCGCTCTATCGCGAGGGCGGCATCCGCGGTTGTGAGATCGGCTCGGTCATGTTCGGGATGCACCCCGACGGCTCAGAAACCGCCAGTGCCGTGGAACTGGTCCGGCTGGCCATACCGCGGCGGATGTACACCCAGTCGCATATCGACTATGCGATCGAGGTCATCCGCTGGGTGGCCGAGCGCGCAGGTGACCTCAGGGGGTACCGGATCGTCGAACAGCCTGCCGCCCTCCGCCACTTCACGGCCCGTTTCGAACCGGTCGGCTGAGCACTGGGCGGACCGGATGGCCCCGCGACATCGGTCCAATCGGCACGGACACCAGGATCAGGTGGCACGCGTATCATCGGTCCATGACCACCTTCGCCCAGAAATTCTCGAACTGGCGGTATGCGATGACCACCGCCAATCCGCCACCGGGCGTCGAGATGGACGGGGTCACCAAGTGGCTGGTCGTCACCCGGGCGGCGGTCTTCAGCATGACCGTGACCTCGGGCCTGATCGGCGGCCTGCTGGCCGTTGCCTACGACCCGGCCGCCGTGCACTACGGCTGGCTGATGCTCTCGATCGTGGGCCTGGTGGCGGCGCATGCCGCCAACAACATGATCAACGACTACTTCGACATGGAAACCGGCGTGGACACCGATGACTACGTTCGTGCGCTGTATGCGCCCCACCCGGTGCTCTCCGGTTGGCTGACCAAGCAGCAGCTGCGCAACGCCATCCTGCTGGCCAACGCCATTGACTTCGTCATCCTGCTGATCCTGGTGTGGGCTCGCGGACCACTGGTCGCGGTCTTCGCCCTGAGCGGCCTGTTCATCAGCGTGTTCTACGTGGCTCCGCCCATCTCGCTGAAGAAGCGCGGCCTGGGTGAGCCGGGCGTGTTCCTGACCTGGGGTCCGCTGATGATCGGCGGGACCTATTTCGTGGCCACCGGCACGATCCCCGGCTGGGTGTGGGTCGCCTCGCTGCCCTACGCGATCCTGGTGACGACCGTCCTGTTCGGGAAGCACATCGACAAGATCACCGCCGACGCGGAGCGGCACATCCACACCTTGCCGGTCATCCTGGGCGACCGAAACGCCCGCCTGGTGGCCATGGGGCTAATGATCGCGTTCTACCCGATCGTCGTCGGTTCGGCGCTCATTGGCTGGATCGGGCCGGGCGTGCTGCTGGTGGTCTTTGGCCTGCCGAAACTGGTCGAGACCCTCAGGCAGTTCTCGCAACCACGGCCGGAGACACCGCCACATGCCTATGTCGGCTGGCCGCTGTGGTTCGTGGGCGGCGCATTCCTGCATACCCGCCGGGCGGGGGGACTGCTGATCCTGGGACTGCTGATCAACGTGGTACTCGGGGTGCTGGACATCGGTCTGCCGTGGGCGGTCTGATCGAGGGGATCCACCTCCATGGGGAGCGTGGTGAACCGATGCACGTCGTTGACAGCGCGCTGGTCGAGGCAGGGTCCGGGCTGGTCGGCGACCGACTCTCCGGGCTCGGGATTCCGGGCACCCATCTGACGTTCATCGGCGCGGAGGGAATCGAGGCCATGGTTGCCGAGACGGGCATCCCGCTGCGGCCCGATCAGACCCGCCGCAACGTGCTCACCCGGGGCGTGGATGTGGCCGGTCTGGTGGGCCGCCGGTTCCGGGTGGGGGAAGCGGAATGCTACGGGGTCAAGGAGTGCAATCCGTGTAACCACCTCGAGTCGCTGACCGCGCCCGGCGTGCGTGCCGGCCTTGGCGGCCGCGGCGGCCTGCGCGCGGATGTCCTGGTCGGTGGGACCATCCGTCTCGGCGATCCAATCGAGTTGCTGCCCGACCTCGAGTGAGCGGGCTGCCGGCCGAGGGCGGCCTCCTGCCCGTGGGCGGGGTCGCCTGGCGGATCAACCGTGAAGCCGTGGTCCTGGCCGGCGGAAGTTGCGCCCTGCTGCTCCAACTGGCCCATCCCGCGGTGGCGGCCGGCGTGGCCGAACACTCCGATTTCGGCTCGCGACCGTTTGGACGCCTGCGCCGCACGCTGGTGGCCAGCTATGCCATTGCCTTCGGCAGTGCCCCCGGCGCGGACCGCGCGCTCCAGCAGCTCAACGCGATTCACGCAGCGGTTCGTGGCGTCGAACCGGACAGCGGGCGCTCGTATCACGCGCTGGACTCTGACCTGCAGCTCTGGGTGCACGCCACCCTGGTCGATACCGCAGCCCGGGTCTACGATCGGTTCGTGGCACCGTTGGCCACCGCCGAGGCCGATGCATTCGTGCGCGAAATGCATGCCCCTGCAATCGCTCTCGGGATCCACGCACCCGACCTGCCCGACTCGCTGGCCGACCTGCGGACCTGGATGGCCGAGCGGGTGGCAACCGGTGAAGTTCGGGTCGGAGCCCTCGCGCGGTCGCTCCTGCCCGCGGTCTTGTACCCAATTCCAGTCATTCCGCGCTGGCTATGGGATGCCGGTCATCTGATCAGCCTGTCCACCCTCGATCCGGGCATTCGTCGGCAATACGGACTCGGTTGGAGCCGCCCTCGCGAGCGCGGCGTCGAGCAATTGGCCCGCGCATCGCGCCGGGTTGTCCCGCTGCTGCCCGATGGTCTTCGGGTGGTACCTCAGGCTCGCGCCA
>JAHFBB010000036.1 GCA_023250255.1 Chloroflexota bacterium
CACCCGGCGTTTGCCGGCGATCGGTCCGATGAGGCAGCCGCCCGACTCGCCGGCCAGGCCTACGACGGTGGGGGGATCCGGCGAACGGTAGCCAGCACCCGGGCCGCGTCCGACGAAGTCCTGTTGGCGGCGATCTCCAACCGATTCAGGGCAGCGCTGGCCGCTGGGACCACGACGATCGAGGCGAAATCGGGCTACGGCCTCAACGCGGACCAGGAACTCCGGGCTCTCCGACTGATTGGGCAGGCCGGGAACGAGGTCGGTCTCCGCGTTCGCCGAACGTTCCTGGGCGCTCACGCCGTCCCAGCCGAATCTGCCGATGCGGATGCCTACCTGACCGAGGTGATCGACAGCCAGCTTCCTGCAGCCGCCGCCGAAGCTGATGACTGCGACGTGTTCTGTGACGCGGGCTTCTTCTCGGTCCCGCAGGCCGAACGCCTGCTCCGGGCGGCCGCGAACCGGGGCCTCGCGCTCCGCCTCCACGCCGACCAGTTGGCGCGCACCGGTGCCGCCGAGTTGGGGGTCCGGCTGGGCGCCCTGGCGGTGGACCACCTCGAGCAACTGGACGAGGCCGGAGTCGCCGCGCTGGCGGGCAGCGGCACGGTGGCCACCCTGACCCCCGCCACCGCCCTCGTCATGGGCGGCCGCCTTCCGCCTGCCCGAGCCCTGCTCGATGCGGGAGCAACGGTTGCCCTGGCCACTGACGCGAATGCCGGGACGGCTGGCAACTGGCGACTGCCGGTGGCCATTGCCCTGGGGGCCACCCTGCTGGGCATGACCGTGGCCGAGGCCATTCGAGCGGCAACCGCGGGCGGTGCGGCGGCGCTGGGTCTGGCGGCCGAGACCGGGACCATACGGGCCGGCATGGCGGCCGACCTGGTGGCGTGGGACGCGGAACATGAAGGCGCCTTTGCCCTGCGCCTCGGGGACGTGGCGCCGGTTGCCACCTGGGTCGGCGGCCTCCGCAGATGAGGGGGCAGGTCGACCTCGTCGAGGCTCATTGCAGCCAGCAGCCGCGGTGATTCCCGACCTCCTGCTCGGGCTGCTCTTCGGGGTGGCGGCCATCCTGTACGCGTCGGTGGGACACGCCGGGGCAAGCGCCTACCTGGCGGCCATGGCCCTGGTCGGCGTTGACCCCGCCGTGATGCGGCCGACGGCCCTGGTTCTCAACGTGGCGGTCGCCTCGCTGGTTACCTTCCAGTTCTGGCGTGCCGGCTACGTCCAATGGCGAGCGGTGCTTCCGTTCGTCGCCGGGTCGATCCCCCTCGCGTTCGTGGGGGGTCTGATCATCCTCGACCCAAGCATCTACAAGCCACTGGTGGGGGGGGTCCTGCTGATCGCCGCTGCTCGGTTCATCGTGCGCCCGTCCGCCGGGTCGGCCGAGGGTCCAGTCCAGGCCCCGGTTGTGCTAGCCGTGGTGCTCGGGGCGGGCATTGGCCTGCTCGCCGGCCTCACCGGGACCGGGGGCGGCATCTTTCTGACGCCCGTCCTGCTGATCGCCGGCTGGGCGGGCACCCGGTATGCCGCCGGCACGTCGGCGGCATTCATCCTGGCGACATCGGCCTCCGGCCTGATCGCGCAACTGCAACGTGGGGTGACCCTGCCGGAGGCCATGCCCTGGTGGGTGGCCGCCACTCTGGTCGGCGCCGTCATCGGCTCATACCTCGGCGCGACCCGCCTGAGTTCTCCCCGACTGCGCCAGGCACTGGGGCTGGTCCTGGTCGTCGCCGGCCTGAAGTTGATCTTCCTCGGCTAGTCGAGAGATGGAAGCAGCGCGTCGGCCCCGAACAGGAAGACCAATCCCACCCACAGGCTGAACACCGCGGTCAGCACACCCACCGCCAGGTAGACCCGCGTCCGGTACTGGCTGGCCAGAAAGCCGGTGGCGGTCATCACCACGATGGCGGTGTTCGAGATGACCAGACCGATGATGAACGCGAACAGCATCGGTACCCCAAGACCGGCACTGGCCGCACCGCCCACCGCGGCAATCAGCAACACCTGGGTGGCCGTCTCGGCACCGATGCCGTGGATCATGCCCACTCCGAACGCGGTCCGTGGACCGTAGGAACTGGCCTCGACCGGATCCACGTGGGTGTGGCCGTGGATCCGGGCCTGGATCCGGCGCCACGAACCACGCGCACCGTCAAAGACCAGCAGCCATCGGCTCCGCAGGCGGAACTCGCCGCCATGGCGGGCGTACTGGTACAACGAGAAGAGCACGTACACCCCCAGGAACACCAGGGTGGCGCCGACCACCCTGCCCATGATCGGATCGATCCACTCGGGCAGGCGGGCGCCCAGGAGCAGGACAGCCAGTCCCAGCGTAGCCACCACCGACGCATGCCCCAACGCGTACAACGTGCCCAGCACGATCGGTTGGCGTTCGACCGCCCACAAACCGCGCCTCGGTGGCGGCGCCAGCGGCGTCGGCGTCGTCGCCGGGGGGTGGGCCTCGCGTTCGTCGGCCCCGCCGTGCTCGTGCTCGTGCGCAGCCGGCTGGGCGTGCTCCCGAGCGTGGGCGGCCTCGGCTGCCGCCGTCCCCGCGGTCGTGCTGGTGATATCCGAGATGGCGGCAATGTGATCCCAGTCGATCCCGTGACGCAGCCCGAGCAGGAAGCCAGTGAACAGGATGCCCCATGCAGCCGGGACGACGGTCCCAAGAAGGGGCCAGAGGTCGGGAATCACTTGCGAAGCGTAATGCCACCGACTCCGGGGCATCTGTCGAACCGCTGGCCCGTACCTATCGATCCGCGGTTCCGGCGCAGTGCCGGGTGTACGGTGTCGGCGTGCGTGGACTGATAGCCATTGCGGCGGGGATTGCGGCCGTATCGGTTCTGGCCATCGTTGTGCTTGCGGTTGCCGGCGAGGGGGGCCCATCCGAGTTTCCGGCCGACTCCCCGGAGGCGGCCCTCCAGGCCTACCTCACCGCATTCGAGAACGGAGACTACCCGGCGGCGTACGCGTACTTCTCGAACGCGGCCCAGGCCACGGTGAGCCTGGAACAGTTCGAGCAGGCAGCCACCGATTACGGGACCTACCCGGAAGCATCTCGGCGCGTGACCTACGACGGAACCGATGGCAGCGGCGACGAGGTCACCCTGCAGGTCACCGTCGAGACCAGTTCGCCAGGCGGCCTGTCCTCCAATCGGTACACGTATTCGTCAGTTGTGCCCATGGTCCGCGAGGCGGGCGATTGGCGGATCGCTGAGGCTATCGTCTTCCTCGAACCGGGCTGGTTTGGCGAACCGGCCCCGGCTGCCAAGTAGGCGGCTGGACCCATGCAGACCGCCCGCCGGCTGTACCTCTACCTCGTTTCCGGAGTAGCGCTGGGCTTTGTCCTGTTCGGGCTGCAGTCGCTCCTCCAGGTCCTGTTGGACACGCTTGGCATGCACGGAAACGTCCTGGGCGGTGGGACTGACTCAAGTCAGCAGCTCAGCGTCGCCCTGGCGCTGGTCGGAGTCGGGACCCCGGTCTGGCTCCTGCACTGGTGGTTCGCGGAGCGCAGCGTTCAGGTGGGACGAGATGGATCGTCTGCCGAGCGTCAGTCCACCGTGCGGGCCCTGTATTTCGCCGGTCTGCTCGGCATCCTGCTCGCCCTCGGGGCAGCCGCCGCCAACGACCTCCTGCTGAGCGTTCTGGACGACCCGATGCGCCTGAACAGCTACTACGGCTCGGGCCCAGCCAGTGCCGTCGCCTCGGTTGTGGTGGTCGGTGCAGCGTGGCTGTACCACGGCGCCCTGCGCCGGCGGGATATGCACCTCGACGAACTTCGGGGTCCGGCGGTTTGGTTGCCGCGGACGTACCTGTACCTGGCTGCGTTCAGCGGCCTGGTCTGGTCGCTGCTTGCGCTGATACCGGTGCTGCGCGCCGTGTGGGTGGCCATCCTCGGGGAGCCGCTGGAGGCCTACGAATGGAGCGGGTCCGTCGGGCCGGCAGTCATAGGCATTGGTATCTGGATTGGTCACAAGTGGTACACGGACCGCCTGCTGCTCGATCCCGGCTGGCGTGGCGCATCCGAGCGCGAGGCGCGGCTGCGGCTCGCGTACCTGGTCGCCGTCATCGTGGTCGGGGTGGCCGGGACCGTCGCCATGCTGTCGCTGGCCATCCAGCCGGCAGTGGTCGCCTGGCTCGGAACGTCGTCTGGCGGTGGCGCGCTGGCTCCAGCCGTCCTGGGTCCATTGTCATCGGCGGTGACTTTCCTGGTCCTGGGCTGGTGGTTCCACGCGCGGGCCCTTCGGCGCGAGGCGCGAGACGAGCCCAATCCGGACCGCCCGACGCTCGTCTGGCGGCTCGAGCGCACATCCGTGGCTCTGACCGGCCTCGCCTTTGCCGCGGTGGGGAGTGCGCGCCTCATCGGCCTGATGCTGGACACCCTGGCCGGTCGAAACCTGGTGGTCATCGCGGGCGAAATCTCCGCGTTAGACCTGGGGTTGTACGTCCCGTTCGCCGTGATCGGCGGCGGCGTGTGGCTGAGCGCCTGGATCCAGCTCGAGAGGCGGCGGGTTGCGGACCCGGTTGTCGAGGCACAGGCGCCGGTCCGCCGTGCGGCCCTGCTCATCGTGCTGGCCGCGGCGGTGATTGCCGGGCTCGCGAGCCTGGCCCTGATCCTGTACCGCCTGTTTGGCTTCCTCCTGGGGGCCGGGTTGACCGGCGACGCGCTCGTGGAACTCAGTACTCCGATCGGGATTCTGGTGGTCGCCGTCGTTGGTGGGCTGTACCACGGCCTGGCATTGCGCCGTGATCAGGCGCTGGCCCCCGCGGAACCGGTCGCGGAATCGGCCGCGGAACCCGCCGCGGTCGAGGCTTCACCCGAACCGGGCATCGGTCTGACGCTGCGTGGGCCCGACGGCACGGGCCTCGAGGACGCCCTGGCGGCAGCTCGCGTGGCCCTGCCGGAGGGTTACCGGCTGGAGCGCGACTGACCCGTTCCGGGCCTCAAGAACGCGCGAACCCCGGACGGATCCGTGGGCCAGCTGAGTGGAGGCCGGCGGCCGACTATTTGCTGGAGATTGGCGGCGGGGCATTCCGGACCGATCGCGCCGGCGGTGGTGCTGGTGATATCCGAGATGGCCGCGATATGGTCGCAGTCGATCGCGTGCCGCAGCGCGAGCAGGAAAGCGGTCAGCAGGACGCCGATGTCAGCCGCGCTGGCAGCACCCAAGAGCGGGCCGATGTAGGGGATCACGACGGCAGCGTGAGCCCACGTGGTGGGCCAGTGACGCCCGCCATTCTCATCGCCTTCTCATACTGAAGCCGTACCGTGCCCGCGGAGGACTCCAGCGTGCGAGTACTGGTCGTCGAAGACGAAGTGAAAATGGCGGGGCTCCTGCGCCGTGGCCTGCAGGAGGAAGGGTACGCAGTCGACGTGGCCGCGACCGGCGGCGAGGCGGAATGGGCGGCCGTGGAGAACCCGTATGACGCGATTGTCCTGGACGTCATGCTGCCCGACGTCGACGGGTTCACCGTCTGCCGTCGCCTGCGTGTGGCGGGTTGCTGGGCGCCCATCCTGATGCTCACCGCGCGGGACGCGGTCTCCGATCGGGTGGACGGCCTCGACGCGGGCGCGGATGACTACATGACCAAGCCGTTCGCCTTCACCGAGCTGCTGGCCCGCCTGCGGTCTCTCATGCGCCGGGGTTCCAGTGAACGACCCGCGGTGCTCGAAGCGGGTGACCTCACTCTCGACCCGGCAGCTCGCCGTGTCCGGCGCGGGGACGTGGACATCGAGTTGACGGCCAGGGAGTTCGCCCTGCTCGAGTATTTCCTCCGCCACCAGGGTGAGGTGCTGTCCCGCTCCCGCATTCTCGAGCATGTCTGGGACTTCGCGTTTGACGGCGACTCGAACGTGGTGGACGTCTACGTTCGTTACCTCCGCGAAAAGGTGGACCGGCCCTTCGGATGCCGGTCGCTCGAGACCGTCCGGGGTGCTGGTTACCGGCTGCGTCCGGGCGCGGGCTGATGCGGCTCCCGGTCCGCTCCCGCCTGACCCTCGTCTCGGCCGTCCTGATGAGCGCAGTGCTGCTCGCGTTCGGGTCGTTCGTGTACCTCCGCTTCGCGGCCGACCTGCTCGAGTTGGTGGACGAGGGCCTGCGGACCCGATCCGAGGTCCTGACGATCGCCATGGACGGCGGCCTGCCACCGGGCACCGGTCAACCCGCCGACCCGACCGACGCCATCGCCCAGCTGATTGGGGCGGACGGCAGCCTGATCGAATCGACTCCCGGCTTCACGGTCCCCCTCGCTCCGCCAGCGGGACTGGCGGCCGTCGAGGGCGCGTACCTGTACGAAAGCGAGCTGGTGACCAATGCCCGGGTCGTCCCCATCCGGCTGCTGGCGGTGAGGCTCGACGACGGCAGGCTGCTCGTGGTCGGGACGGCGCTGGAGGACCAACGCGATGCGCTGCAGCGTCTGCGTGCCGAGTTGCTGATTGGCGGCGCCATGGCCGTCGCCCTGGCAACCGCCGTCGGCTGGCTGGTGGCCGGCGAAGCGCTCCGACCCGTCGAGCGCCTGCGGCGCGATGCCGAGGCCCTGTCAGCGGCTGAGCCCGGGCGACGGCTCCCGGTGCCCGCCACGGGCGATGAGCTTGCCCGACTGGCTGAGAGCCTGAACCGCATGCTGGCCCGGGTGGAGGCAGCCCTCCACCGGGAACGAAGGTTCGTCAGCGACGCCAGCCATGAACTGCGAACTCCGCTCGCCAACCTGAAGGTTGAGCTGGAGCTTGCCCTCCGCCGGGCGCGGAGCATCGACGAGCTGACCGAAGCCCTGCGCAGCGCGGTCGAGGAAACGGACCGTCTGACTCGCCTGTCAGAAGACCTCCTCGTCCTGGCCCGGGCCAGCGAGGGCCAGCTGGTCGTCCGCCGTGAACGAATCGACCTTGGTGACCTCGTCGAGGAAACCGCAGCCAGCTTTGCTGCGCGTGCCGGCGTCGGCACCATTTCGCTTCGGACCTCGGTCGTCCGTAGCGTGCTGGTCGAGGTGGACCCGGTCCGCATTCGGCAGGCGGTCGGCAACCTGATCGACAACGGCCTCCGCCACACCCCGCCCGGCGGGCAGGTGGACGTCCTCCTGACCGAGCTGTCCGGGAACGTGACGGTGCTGGTATCCGACAGCGGCGAGGGCTTCCCACCGGCCTTCCTGGAGCACGCGTTCGAGCCCTTCAGTCGCTCCGACAGCGGGCGCGCTCGCACCGACGGTGGGGCGGGGCTTGGCCTGGCCATCACGAAGGCCATCGTGGAGGCCCATGGCGGATCGGTGGAAGCGTCCAACGGGTCGGATAGTGGCGCACGGGTGGTCATCCGCCTGCCGGCCTGAATGCCGTTCTCATCTCGCACTCACGGTCCTCTCATCGGTCCTGGGCAAGTCT
>JAHFBB010000212.1 GCA_023250255.1 Chloroflexota bacterium
GCCGGCAATCACCAGCGGCTCCAGGTTGGCGCGGGCGGCATAGAGGGCGGCGGTCAGGCCGGCAGGTCCAGATCCGATGATGATCAACTTGCGCACGGCAACATCGGTCGCGGCGGAGGCGGGGGTGGGGGCGGAAGTGGTCATCGGTCGGTGTCCTGAAGTCTAATCGGCCCGCTGCGGTCGGGGTCGGTTGGTCAAGTATAGATCAGGACTTGCGCAAATGCGCAAATAGACTGGCGATGACGGGCGTGTGACCGGCCGTCTGCCGACATCGGTACACTCGGCTCTCACCCATGAACGAAATGCTGGCTGCCGTGACGCCTCGTCGCCCCACAACCACGGTGAACGTGGCGGGGGTCAAGGTCGGTTCGGATCACCCGATCGTCGTGCAGTCGATGACCAACACCGACACTGCCGATGCCGACGCCACCGCCATCCAGGTCGCCCAACTCGCCCACGCCGGGTCGGAACTGGTGCGGGTAACGGTCAATACCGATGCAGCCGCCCGCGCGGTACCGGTGATCCGCGAGAAACTCGACAAGCTGGGTATCGGAGTCCCGATCATCGGTGACTTCCACTACAACGGCCACCTGCTGCTGACCAAATACCCAGATTGCGCCGCGGCGCTGGCGAAGTACCGGATCAACCCGGGCAACGTCGGCACCAAGCGCCGCGACGAGCAGTTCCGGCAGATCGTCGAGGTCGCGGTGACCAACGACAAACCAGTTCGGATCGGGGTGAACTGGGGATCGCTCGACCAGCAGTTGCTCACCGAACTGATGGACGCCAATGCCGCCAGCTCGGATCCCCGGGACAGCCGGGCGGTGATGATCGCCGCCATGCTCGAGTCCGCCCTCCGCTCGGCTGCCCTGGCCGAGGCGACCGGGCTGGGGCACGACCGGATCATCCTGTCGGCCAAGGTCAGCGGGGTCCAGGACCTGATCGAGGTGTACACCCTGCTCGCCGAACAGTGCGACTTTCCGCTGCACCTGGGGCTCACCGAGGCGGGTCTGGGCACCCGTGGGGTCATTGGATCGACCGCGGCGCTGGCAGTCCTCATGCAGCGCGGCATTGGCGACACCATCCGGGTTTCGCTGACACCGGCGCCCGGAGGCGACCGGACCGAGGAGGTCCAGGTTGCCCAGCAGATTCTCCAATCACTCGACCTGCGCCACTTCACCCCGCAGGTCAGCGCCTGTCCCGGCTGTGGTCGGACGACGAGCAGCTTCTTCCAGGAGATGGCCACCGACGTGGCCGAGCACCTGCGTAACCAGATGCCCCTCTGGCGCCCGATCTATCCCGGCGTCGAGGACCTGCGGGTGGCGGTCATGGGCTGCGTGGTGAACGGTCCGGGCGAAAGCCGCCACGCGGATATCGGGATCAGCCTGCCCGGCACCTTCGAGGAGCCGGTGGCCCCGGTCTATGTCGACGGAGCGCTGCGCACCACGCTCCGCGGCGAGGACATCGTCCCCCGCTTCCTGACCATGCTCGACGAGTACGTCGCCGAGCGCTACGGAGCCGCCGGAGCGCTCGGCTAGCCGGGACGGCCTAGTTGCAGATTCCCAGGGCGGCTGGCGGGCTGATGTTGTGTCCGGACTCGATCATCTTGTTGCCGGTACCCACCTCCGGGAAGGCGACGCCATCGGCACCGATGGTGATGTACGCCAGAAGGTCAGATTCACCGTCGAACGGCAGGACCGGTTGGTCGTCCGAACTCAGGATGACTGTCCCATCAACGGAGATCTCGAACGGCAGGTCCAGGGCGTAGCGGAGCACGGCCGCGGTGCACGACTCGACGACCTCATCATCCTCGCTCTCCGCCAGCGGCGCCCCACCGGAGTAACTGGCGGTGTGACTCTCCGCCGCCTCGTCCTTGTTGGTGACCAGCACGCTGAGCACGTGATCGGTGGTTCCGGTGCCATCGCCGTTGTTCCCCCCGCCACAGGCGGCCAGCAGCAGTGCCAGGCTCGTCGCAGCCACGAGGGCGCGGATCCCCGAAACAGAACGACCGGCGATTGTGGTCGGGCGAAGCATGGGTCCCTCCGTGTCGTGGATCAGCGGCCTACGGGCCGGAGACGGTGGCGGCCAACGTCCACAGGGCGACCCCGAAGACGACGACCACGAAGATGACCAGCGCAACCGGCAGGAGCGCCACCGTAATGTCCTGTCGCTGCCGCGGACGCTGGGCCCAGTGGGATTCGGAACCGACGTACTCGGCCACCTCGGTCGAGGCGGTTGTCGCGGGCAACTGCGCTTCGTCGGTCATCTCGGGAGTGGCTCCTGTGCTGTGCGCCGCCATGCTAGTCGCCGGGAAGAATCGTGGCCAGATGTTCCTGCAGGTCGGCTTCAGTAAATGGGCCGATCTGGCGGGCGCGAACTACGCCGCCACCGTCGATGAAGAATGCCTCCGGGGCGCCATAGATCCCGTACGCGCCGGCGACCGCCTCGTCGGGGTCCATGGCCGACGACCAGGTCGCACCCAGGCTGCTCATGAATGCAGCGGCCGGTTCCGAACGGTCGCGGTAGATCACGCCCAGCACGGTGAGCCCGTCCGCGGCGTGGGCGGTGAGGGCTGCCTCGAGCAACGGGAATTCGTCGATGCAGCTTGGGCACCACGAGGCCCAGAAGTAGACGATCACCGGCTGGCCGGCGTGGTCCGACAGGCGAAGCGGCTGGCCAGACAGGTCGGCCAGGACGATCGGTGGGGCGGGGTCACCAACCTCGATGCCGGCGTGGATCA
>JAHFBB010000037.1 GCA_023250255.1 Chloroflexota bacterium
TGGATGACCTCTTCGCGGGAGGGCTGCTGGGTCATGGATACCTCACTCATGCTTTGGGTCGCGAACACTTGAGGTTCCGCTTGGGCGCGGCGGTCGGCGAGAGACGGCCGGATCGCGGGGCGCGGACATAAGCATGCAGGGGACGCGTCGTCGCTCTTGCGCTCCTCCTTTCGCGCCAGCGGCGGGATGGCGCGAGGGCGCAATCCCGGCGGCTGGCAGCAGTGCCGGGCTGACTATAGACCTGCCGCATTTCGTCCCGGAGGCTCGCGCGGCACGTTTGAACCTCGTCGGCTGGCTGGCGGCTAGAGTGAATAATCGTGCTTGCGCGCTACGCCGCCCGGCGACTCCTGTGGGTACTCCCCGTCATCGTGGGCGCATCGGTCCTGGCATTCGTGATCATGCACGCCGCACCGGGCAGCCCATGGAGTCGCGAGGGTCGGCAGTTGCCCCCCGCCCTGGTCGAGCGGCTCACCGAGGAACTCCACCTCGACGACCCGCTGCCGGTTCAATACCTCGTCTGGTTGCAGAACATGCTGAGCGGCAACATGGGCCTCACGACCACCACCCATCCCGATCCGGTCGGACCAATCATCCTCGAGGCTGCCGTGCCGTCGATCCAGTTGGGCTTGATGGCGTTCAGCCTGGCCCTGGTCGTCGGGGTGGGACTGGGAATGGTGGCTGCGCTGCGCGATCGGCATTGGCAGGGCTATCTGGCCACCGGGGTCGCCGTTCTCGGAATGGCGGCGCCAGCGTTTGCCCTGGCCGCGCTGCTTCAGCTGTTCTGGCCGACCGCACCGCAGCAGCGACCCGGAGGGCCGTTCAGCGCACCGTCAGCCCCGGGTGGCTGGGAGGAGGCGCGACAATGGATCCTGCCGGTCATCTCGCTGGCCGCCCTGCCGATGGCCATGATCGCCCGGCACACCAAGGGCGCGATGCTCGAGGTGCTGCACAGCGACTATGTCAGGACAGCCCACTCGAAGGGTCTGAGCGAGCAACGGATCGCCACCCACCACCTGTTCCGCAACGGGCTGGTGCCGCTGGTCACGATCATCGGCCCGCTGCTGGCCGTCCTGATCACCGGCTCGGTGGTCGTCGAGCGGGTCTTCCAGATTCCCGGCCTTGGCCTGCTGTACTGGGGCGCCATCCGCGCCCGCGATTTCGGGCTGCTGATGGGGATCACGGTGATCTATGCCGCCGCCATAGCGATCATCAACGCCCTGGTCGACATCGGATATGGCTGGATTGATCCGCGCATCCGCTTGACCGGGACGAATGATGGTTGAGCGTCCCCGATCGCGCGGCTACCTGGCCACCGCCGTCCGCGAGGTGGTGTCAACGCCACACGGACTGCTCGGCGCGATCATCGTGGGCCTGCTGCTGTTCGTGGCCGCGTTCGCCCCGTGGATCGCGCCCTGGCCGTACGACCAGCAGGACCTGCCCGCGGTGGTGGCCAACGGGGGTCCGCTTCCGCCCCTGTCGCCAGGTCACCTGTTGGGCACCGACCTTCTTGGCCGCGACGTCCTCAGTCGGGTGATTGACGGAGCCCGGGTCTCGATGACCGTGGCCTTCATTGCCCAGCTGGCGGTCCTGGCGATCGGCGTACCCATTGGTCTTGCTGCGGGCTGGCGGGGCGGTTGGTTGGACACCAGCTTGATGCGCTTCGCCGACATCATCTACGTGATCCCCGACCTGCTGTTCGTGATCATGATCACCGCCGCGGTGGTGGAGACCCCGTTATTCGGGATGCTCAACGGCCTGCTGGTGGTGTTCATCGGCATCGGTCTGGTCACCTGGGTCGGCATGGCCCGACTGGTCCGGGCGCAGGTGCTGGTCCTGCGCGAATCGGGCTATGTCGAGGCCGCGCAGGCGATGGGGGTGCCGTCGAAGCAGATTGTGTCCCGCCACGTTCTGCCGAATTCGACCGGCTCGATTGTCATTGCGGTCAGCCTGGGCATCCCGATTGCCATCCTGGTTGAGTCGACCCTGTCGTTCCTGGGGCTTGGGGTGCAGATTCCGCGGGGGTCATGGGGCAGCCTGATTGATGCCGGGATTGACAATGTCACCCGGGCACCCTGGATGCTGCCCCCACCATTGGTGGCCCTCGGTGTTGCCCTGCTGGGGTTCACCCTGCTGGGCGACGGCCTGCGCGATGCCTTCGATCCGAAGACCCGCGAGCGATGAACGTCGGGCTCTAGCCCTCGTCTTCGGAGCTCCCGTCGGAGGCGGATTCGGACTCGGTCGATTCAGCTGACGGCTCGGCACCCTCGCCCTCGCCCTCGGCCGTGGCGACTTCCTCGGCGGCGCGCGGCGGGTTGACCCGAGCCACGAGGTCATCGGGGTCGTTGAGGATCTGAACCTTATCGGTTTCCACGAGCAGGTCGCGCACGTGGATGCTGGTCTCGAAATCGATCAGCCCGCTGACGTCCACGACAATCTCGTGCGGCAGGTCGGCCGGCAGGGCGCGAACCTTGACGTGGTCGAGGGCGCTGAACAGGCTGCCGCCGAGCTGCTCAATCGCCGGCGCCTCACCGGTGATGGCCAACGGAATGTCGGCCTGCATTTCGGCCTTGAGGTCCACCAGGAAGAAGTCGACGTGGACCGCGCGCCCGGTCAGCGGATGGCGTTGTACCGATTTGATCATTCCGCTGGTCGTTCGCCCGCCGGCGACCGTTAGCCGGACAATGCCCGTCCGACCGGCCGCGTGATACAGCGATTCGAAGCGCTTGGCGTCCACCTGGACGGGGACCGACTCACTGCCCTTGCCGAAAATGACAGCCGGGACCGTGCCGGCCTGACGGAGCAGCTTGGTCTGCTTGCCGGTGACGGTGCGCGGCTCGACCGTGAGTTCAAGGTCCATGAACGGGCGGATCTCCGAAGCGAAATGCGGGCCGCGGCAGGCCGCCAGAGAGGGCGGGCGCGGGTCGGCATGGTACCGGTCAGGCTGCGCAGCGGCAAGCGGGGCATAATGCCCGGCCGATGGCAGCGCAGATCATGGTCGTCGAGGATGAGCCCGCCGTGGCCCGCGGCGTCCAGGTCGCCCTCGAGCGCGAAGGACACGACGTCTTCGTCGCCCCAACTGGGGAGGAAGCGCTCGCGCGGTTCGCCGACGTTGCTCCGCAACTCGTTGTTCTCGATGTCCGCCTGCCTGGTATCGACGGATTCGAAGTCTGCCGCCGACTCCGGCGCGAGAGCCGGGTGCCCGTCCTGTTCCTGACGGCGCGGGCGGACGAGGTGGACAAGGTGGTGGGCCTGGAGATTGGTGCCGACGACTACCTGGTCAAGCCGTTCAGCGTCCGCGAACTGGCCAGCCGGGTAAAGGCTCTGCTTCGGCGAGCCTACGGCGAACTGGCCGATGCCCAGGGGGGAGGAACCCTGCGTCGCGGTGACCTGGTGATCGACCTCGAGCGTCGGCGGGTCAGCCGGGACGGCGTCCGCCTGAGCCTGACCACCACCGAGTTCGACCTGCTGCGCCACCTGGCCGCCAAGCCCGGGAGGGTCTACACCCGCAGCCAGCTCCTCGAACTCGTGCGCGACTACGCGGCCCTGGAGCAGGACGAGCGAACGATCAACGTCCACATCAGCCATATCCGGGAGAAGATCGAGGTCAACCCCGCCCAGCCGCGCTATATCCGGACGGTGAGGGGTGTTGGGTATGCCTTCGCCGAAGACTGACATTTCGACCGGCGGCCGGTTCCTCCGACGCCTCGACGTTCGACTGACCGCAGCGGTCGCCTCCACCGCCCTGATTGCGCTGGTCATCTCGGGCATGGCCCTCAGCCAGATCCTGCCCGGTTTCTTCGAACAGCAGGCCCAGGCCCGACTGCGTTCGGCCGCCAACTCGACCGCGCTGCTCATCACCGACGCCGCCACCCGGGCGGCGGAGCAGAACCTGGGCCAGTACCTCACCGATCAGGCCCAGCGTGAGGCGCGGATCATCCAGCCTGCCGCTGAACTTGCTGCCAATCAGATCGCGCTGGCGACGGTCGAAGTGTTCAACGTTGCGGACGGATCGCAGGCCGCCCATGCGGTTCCCGAGAATGCGGCCCGCCTGGAGGAGGAGGGTCTGTTCCCGGACCAGGTCGAACCGGCGGCTGTTGAGTTTTCGATCGAACTGCCGCTTGCCGAGCAGCCCCTCGCCCCTGACGGGGAACTGCGGCTGCGGGTGGTCGTATCGGAGCCATACACCGCCCGCCAGACCACACTCCAACAGGTTGGCTCGGCGCTGATCGGGGCCGGCGCGCTGGCGCTGCTCGGTGCGCTGCTGGTGGGCATCGTTGCTTCTCGGCGGATGACGGTGCCGCTTGCGCGGCTGGGTCGTGTGTCCCGCCGGCTGTCTCAGGGCGACCTGGACGTGCGCGTTCCGCCATCAGGAGTGGAGGAGATCGACCAGCTCGGTGTGCAGTTCAACCTGATGGCCGATCGCGTTGCCGAATCCGTGCGCCTGCTGGAAGCCGACCGGGACCGCCTCCGCGAGTTCGTCGCGGATGTCAGTCACGAACTCCGCACGCCCATCACCGCCCTGCGGACATTCATCGAACTCCAGCGTGACGAGGCCGTAGACGAGGCCACCCGGCGTGAGTTCCTTGACCGATCCGAGGAACAATTGCTGCGCTTGGAATGGATGAGCACCAACCTGCTCGACCTGTCGCGGATCGACGCGGGCATCTTCCCGCTCGACATCCGCCCCGGCGACCTCCGCGACCCGGTGCGCCTGGCGGTCGAAGGTCAGGGGGGTCCGGCTGAGGCCAAGCGACTCAGTCTGACGATCGAGTTGCCCGCGGATCCGGTGCTCATGCGCTTCGACCGTGAGCGGATCGTCCAGCTCGTTGGCAACCTCGTGGCCAATGCGGTCAAGTTCAGTCCCGAGGCGGGTGGTGTGCGTGTTCTGTTGAGCCAGGATCAGACGAACGCGGTGGTGGAGGTATCGGATCAGGGTCCGGGCATCCCCGCCGGCGAGCTGCCTCGCATCTTCGATCGGTTCTACCGCGGGACGAACGTGGGTGAAGCGAGGGCCTCGGGCAGCGGACTCGGCCTGGCCATTGCCCGCTCCATTGCCGAGATGCACGACGGGCACATCGAAGTGGCCAGCCAGGTCGCCAGGGGCGCGGTGTTCCGCGTCATCCTGCCGCGCAAAGATCAATGAATCTTCACCGTCCGCCCGGTCCGCGGATAACCCCACGTCCGCGATAGTTGCGACCGATGACCGACCAATCCGATCTGCCCGTGTCCGACCCGGCTCGCGTGCCGCCGGTCGACCAGACCAACTGGAATAGCGCTCCGAGTTTTTCGACGCGTGCGGTGACCAATGCGCCGCCCCCGGCCGCTCCGCGTGGCCGACGGACCCTTCCGATCCTTGCGCTGGCCATGGCGGCGGGCATCCTGTCTGGTGGAGTCACCGCCCTGGCCGTCGTGAATCTGGCCGCCCCGCCGCTGACCAACGAGCCAGGCGGGACGGGCAACACCGTGGCCGACGTCACCATTGACGAGACGTCGGCGGTCATCAACGCGGTCGAGAAGGTCGCTCCATCGGTGGTGACCATTCATGCGACCGGTGGGCTGGGCGGTGTCAGCGGAACCGGCTCGGGATTCATCTTCGATCCAGACGGCTGGATTCTGACCAACAAGCACGTCGTCGAGGACATGACCTCGCTGGTCGTGGAGCTCTACGACGGGCGAACGTACCCGGCGGAAGTGGTCGGCACTGACACCCTGACCGACCTGGCCATCATTCACATCGAAGCCAGTGGACTCGGCTCAGCGCCCATCGGTTCATCCGATGCGCTCGAGGTCGGCCAACTGGCGATTGCCATCGGCAATCCCCTGGGGACCTACCGCGACACCGTGACCACCGGAGTCATTTCGGGTCTTGGTCGCCAGATCCAGGCCGGGGGAATCACCAGCTCCGAGCAGCTCAACCATCTGATCCAGACCGATGCCGCCATCAATCCGGGCAACTCCGGCGGCCCGCTGGTGAACAGCGCGGGCCAGGTCATCGGCATCAATACGGCCGTGGCGTCGAGCGCCCAGGGCATTGGCTTCGCCATCCCCATCGACGTCGCCAAACCGATCATGGCCCTCGCCTTGAACGGGATGCCCATCGCCCGACCGTGGGTGGGGGTGTACTACACGATGATCGACCGCGGCCTGGCCGACGAGCGCGACCTGCCGGTCGATGAAGGTGCCCTGATTGCCTCCAATACCGAGGGCGTGGCCGCCGTCTTCCCCGACAGCCCGGCTGCGGATGCCGGACTGCTCGAAGGCGACATCATCACCGCCATTGATGGCCGATCGGTGGATTTCGACCATGACGTGGCCACCTTGCTCCTGCCACACGTCCCCGGTGACGTGGTGGTGATGACCATCAACCGCGATGGCGCAACGCTTGACGTCGAGGTGACCCTCGGCACCCTGCCGGTCCAGCCCTAGGTCCAGGCTGTCCCTCGCCGAAGGCGAACCATGGCTTCGGGGATTCCCGGAGCCGGCAGCGGGGGATGCACCTTTCGGATGCGAACTTCCACCCGCTCGACCGTCGGCCACCGCTCCAGGACGGCTGCAGCGATCCGTCGGGCGATGGTCTCGATCAGGGCATGCGACTCGTCCTCCACGACCCCCGTGGCGAGGGCCTGCAGTTCGGCGTAGTTGACGGTCGAATCCAGGGCGTCGCTGGTTCCGAACGCGCTGGGGTTTCCCTCGACGGTGACGTCCACCTCGAACGGCTGGGCTGTTGCGCGCTCTGCCTCGGTTACCCCGTGGTGGCCACTGGCTGCGATTCCCCGAAGCGAGATGGCTGCGCCGGACGGCGAGGGGGCGCTCTGCCGGCGAACGATGGCGTCCGCCACGGCGACCGTCCGGGCGATGTGCGCGACGTCGTGGACGCGGACAATGTCCGCCCCCGCCGCAATGGCCAGCGCCACCGAGGCGGCGGTGCCTTCGACCCGCTGCTCCGGTGGCAGACCCCCGAGGACCTCGCCGATGAAGCGCTTGCGGCTCGTCCCGATCAGCAACGGGAAGCCGAGCGCCTCCCGAAATTCCGCCAGCCGATGCAGCAGCTCCAGGCTCTGGTCGGGGGTCTTGCCGAATCCAATCCCCGGGTCCACGACCAACCGATCGGCTGGCACATCAGCGTCCGCGGCCCGCTCGGTTGCCTCGGCCAACTCGGCGATCACCTCGGTCAGCACTCCCCGCGGGTATTCAGGCAGCGCGCGGTTGTGCATGAGGACCAGGTACGTACCGGAATCGGCTGCCGCACGCAGGGTGTCGCGATCCCGGCGCCCGGCCCAGACATCGTTGATCATCCCTGCTCCCGCCGCGACGGCCGCGCGGGCG
>JAHFBB010000213.1 GCA_023250255.1 Chloroflexota bacterium
CATCGAGACCTGGGCGTATTCCGGCTGCCCCGGGTTGCTGAGCAGCACGCCCATGGCCTGGATCGCCGGCATGCCGCCCGAGGACTCGCGGATCCTGGTGGCTATCCGTTTGGCCAACGCCAGGTCGGTGCTCGCCAGGTTCACATTGAACGCGATCAGCGGTTTGCGGGCGCCCACCGCAACCGCGCCGCCGCGAGGGTGCATGCGCGCCGGGCCAAAGTCGGGGCGGCGCTCGGGATTGGTGGCGATCTCCGCCTTCAGCGCCTCGTACTGGCCATGTCGGACATGGGCCAGTCGTCGGCGTTCGGGGACGAGGGCCGCCTCGCCATACAGGTAGACCGGCAGGTCGAACGTCCGAGCCAGTTGCTCGCCGAACCGACGGGCGAGGTCCACGACATCCTCCATGGCCGTCACCCCCAGTGGCACAAACGGGATGACGTCCACCGCACCGATCCGCGGGTGGACCCCGCTTTGGTGCTCCATGTCGATGAGCTCCAGGGCCCGCCCGACGGCCACGGTGGCCGCCTTGACCACCGGGCCTGGGCCTCCGGCGAAGGTCACCACGCTCCGGTTATGCGATTCGTCGCGGCTCGCGTCCAGGAGCCAGACCCCCTCGGTAGCCCGAATGGCCGTGGTGATCTCGTCGAGCACCGACTGGCGTCGGCCGTCGCTGAAATTCGGAACGCATTCGATGAGGCTGACCACGGACCGATGATAGGGCCGCGCCCCGCTTGGTCAGGCCTCGGCCGCGGCGCGCTGGCGCGGATTGGTTCGACCGATGGCGTCCGGATTCATGCCTCGAGCCTTCGCCAGGTCCACGGCGAGTCGCTGGAGGCCGATTGCCACGCCCAGGGCGGCCGCAGCCGTCGGCGCGAGTCCGTCGGGGGCAGCCTCGCGGCTGGGCTCGAGCACCACGGTCGGCATCCCCAGTGCCGTCCCTGAACGGAGGATGGCTTCGGTCCGATCCCGGATAAGGCCGGCGGGGGCTCCGGTTATCGTGCGGATGACGACCAGGCCGGTGTGCTCATCCGCTGCGGCCAGATGGCCGTGGCGAACCGTCTCGGTGTGCATGGCGACCGAGGGCAGTCGGGCGCCTTCCTCGACCTTCAGGGCAAGTTCCCTGGCGGAGGCAAGATCGATTCCTGTTCCCGCCACGAGCAACCGGTCGCATCGCGCGAGTGGCTCGGCTGCGGCGACCGGGGACGCCCGCAACCAGGCCGATACCGCGCCCGAGTCGAGCTGTGAACTGGTCAACCAGGCTCCGACCAGCAGTGGGGACAGGTAGCCGACGGTGTGGCACCAGCTCTGATCCTGCTCGTCGGTGGCAATGACCATGTCCGACAGTTCCGCGCCGGGCGACCGGTCGCTGACCGTGATGAGTGCCGTCCGACGGCTCCGTTCCCGACTGGCGCGCAGGGCTTCGTTCGTCGCCCAGGTCCCGCCTTCGTGGCTCACGGCAATGACCAGTTCGGCTCCCCGGTCGCGACGCACGACCTCGAGGGCCTGGACCGCAGTCGAGGCGATTCCGACATCGGTCAGCATCTCGGCCAGCGCTTCCGCTGCGTGGAGGCTGGTGCCACACCCGGTAATGGTTACCGCGCTGGCTTCGAGCATGACCGCTGCCAGGTCCGCCGCCGCGGAATCGCTGCCGAGGCGGTCCAGCAGGCGCCGGGCAAGTGCCGGCTCGGCCGCAATCATGTCCTCGGTGATGAATGGTGACGAGGATCGCTCCGGAGGCTGGCTGGACCCGTTCCACGGATCGGGTGCGTGCGGCAGCGGAGCGTCGGGATCGAATGCCATGGACCGATGCTACCCTCGCGCCGATGCCCGAATCACAGCGGCCCGCGCTCGCCGGATTCCAACCCGAAGCGGTAGCTGATCCCACCCTGGTCAATCTCGCCGATTACGAAGTGGCAGCGGCCGCTCGCCTGGCACCCGAGTCCCTGGGGTACTACATCGGCGGGGCGAACGACGAGCGAACCCTTGCCGCCAACCGGGCGGCCTTTGGGCGGCACTGGATCGTGCCGCGGGTCCTGCGTGATGTCGCGACGATCGACACATCGGTCGAGGTGCTCGGTCGGCGGTGGCCCATGCCGCTGTTCATTGCGCCCACCGCCTTTCACAAGCTCGCCCATCCCGACGGCGAACTGGCCACTGCTCGGGCGGCTGCCGCCCGCCATATCACCTACACCCTGTCTACCTCGGCAAGTACCGACTTGAACGAGGTGGCGGCGGTCGGCGGTCCTCGCTGGTTCCAGGTCTACCTGTTGGCGGACCCCGGTGCCCGCCGAGCGCATATCGAGCGAGCAGTGGCCGCCGGGTATGGAGCGCTGGTGCTGACCGTGGACCTGCCGCGGGTCGGACGCCGCGAGCGCGACGTGCGCCTCGGCTTCACGCTGCCGCCATCGGTGACCGTTCCCAATATCGCGGCCGCGGCCGGCGTTCCCCCCGACGAGGCCCTCGAGGTCCCGTTCGTCCAGTCGATGACCTGGACCGACGTCGAGTGGCTGGCAACGTTCGGCCTGCCGGTGATCGTCAAGGGCATCCTCCATCCCGATGACGCCCGCCTGGCGGTGGAGCACGGCACGGCTGCGATCCAGGTCAGCAACCACGGTGGCCGGCAACTGGACGGTGCCATCGCCAGCCTCGACGCGCTGCCCCGGGTCGTGGAAGCGGTCGGTGGGCGCGTACCTGTCCTGGTGGACGGCGGGGTGCGCCG
>JAHFBB010000214.1 GCA_023250255.1 Chloroflexota bacterium
GGCCCTGCTGATCGGGGGCTTCGTCGACTTCGACTACGACCACGGGGCCACCGGCGCCTTCGCCGCGGGCACCCTGGCCTGGGCGTACATCGGTGCCTGGATCGCGGGCGCCAACCTCCTGGCCGGGCCGTGGCTGAACTGGATCCGTTGGCTCGGCGTGGTCGCCGGGGTCGGAGGGCTGGTCATGGCGTTCGGGTTGATGATCGGCGGCGTCGACACCGGCTGGACGTATGTCGGCGGCATCGGCTTCCAGATGGTGCTGCCGGTCTGGGCGTTCCTGATGGCCCGGCTCCTGGGAGCGCCTCGCCCCGCCGCCGGCTGATCCAGGGGTCCCCCGAAATCGGGCCTGAGGCCAAGGTGTGGTATCGTCGGGTCTCCCCCGGGTTTCCATGGACGCTTCGGTCTGCGTCCCGGCTCTCGCCGCTGAACCCCGATCACCGTTGCCCTGACCGGGCCCCGCTACGTGCGGGTGGGCCAAGTCAGGAGATTTTCCAACCGTGTCCTTCGATCAACTCGGGCTGTCGCCCGAACTGCTCCGTGCTGTCGCCGATTCCGGCTACGCCGACCCCACTCCCGTCCAGAGCGAGGCGATTCCGTTCGTTCTCGATGGCCGTGACCTGCTGGCCGGCGCCCAGACCGGCACCGGCAAGACGGCTGCTTTCGTGCTACCGATGCTCCAGCTCCTCCACCAGTCGACGCCGACCTCCGGCCGCCGACGGGTGCGCGCACTGGTGCTGGTTCCGACCCGGGAACTGGCCATGCAGGTCGAGCAGAGCGTCCGTACCTACGGCGCGCGTCGGCCTATCCGTTCCGCCACCATCTTTGGCGGAGTCGGGTTCCATCCCCAGGTTCGCAATCTGCGCAGCGGCGCCGAGATCGTGGTCGCCACGCCCGGACGTCTGCTCGACCACGTCCGCCAGGGGACCATTGACCTGTCCGCGGTCGAGATCCTCGTTCTCGACGAGGCGGACCGCATGCTCGACATGGGCTTCATCCGCGACATCCGGCTCATCCTCGAGCGGCTGCCCGCCGGTCGCCAGAACCTGCTGTTCTCGGCGACCTTCTCGAACGACATCCGCAAGCTGGCCGACGGCCTGCTCGATCGGCCTGCCCAGGTCCAGATTGCCTCGCGCAACACTGCCTCCGAGCTCGTCGCTCAGGTTGTCCACCCGGTGGACCGTGAGCGAAAGCGCGAACTGCTCAGCCAGCTGGTCCTGTCGCGAACGATCGACCAGGCACTGGTATTCACCCGCACCAAGCACGGCGCCAACCGCCTCGCCGAGCAACTCGACCGCGACGGGATCGAGGTGGCCGTCATCCATGGCAATAAGAGCCAGCCCCAGCGCATCCGTGCCCTCGCCGATTTCAAGGCCGGGCGCGTCACCCTGCTCATTGCCACCGAGGTGGCCGCGCGCGGCCTTGACATCGACGCCCTCCCCCACGTGGTGAATTACGAACTGCCGATGGTCCCCTCTGACTACGTCCATCGCATTGGTCGAACCGGGCGCGCGGGCGTGGATGGCATCGCCGTGTCGTTGGTCTGCGTGGACGAAGGGCCGATGTTGCGCGACATCGAGCGGATGCTCGGCCACGCGATACCGGTCGAGGTGATCGCCGGCTTCGAGCCGAATCGCAACATCCGACCCGAGCCGATCCGCCTGCGGACCGGCCAGGGCCAGGGTCAGGGTCGACCTCGTGCCGCTGGTCCCAGGCCTGCCTGGACCCCTCCACGTCGGCAACGCCGCCGAACTCGCCCCGGTGCCTTCGTCGCCAACCACGCGACGAGCTAGGGTTGCGGCTGCGTCAGACCGGCGACGGTTCGACGCACGACAAGACTCCTTCGTCTTACGGGGTTCGAATTTCATTCCCGCGGCGTGATAATGCCGCCCATGACGATCGACACCGGCAACACGGGGTTCATGCTCCTGGCCACCAGCCTGGTGATGCTGATGACCCCGGGGCTGGCATTCTTCTACGGCGGCCTGGTGGGCCGCAAGAACGTGCTCGCGATCATGATGCAGAGCTTCGTGTCCATGGGCTGGACGACGATCATCTGGGTCACCGTCGGTTATTCGCTGTGCTTTTCCGGCGGCGAGGGCGGGATCATTGGCAACCTGGACCTGGCGTTCCTGAACGGCGTCACGCTCGACACAGCATCACCGACCCCGGGCATCCCGCTGATCGTGCACATCGCCTACCAGATGATGTTCGCGATCATCACCCCGGCCCTGATCACCGGTGCCTTCGCCAACCGGGTGACCTTCAAGGCATACCTGGTCTTCCTGACGCTGTGGCTGCTGCTCGTCTACTTCCCGTTCGTCCACATGGTCTGGGGCGGCGGATTGCTCCAGCAATGGGGCGTGCTGGACTTTGCCGGTGGCCTGGTGGTCCACAACATCGCCGGGCTGGCCGCCCTGGCATCGGTCATCTATGTCGGCCGGCGGCGCTACCCCGATTCTGGGCCTCACAGCATTCCGCTGGTGGCACTCGGGACCGGCTTGCTGTGGTTCGGCTGGTACGGCTTCAACGCCGGCAGCGAATTCCAGGTTGACGGCGTTACCGCGGTCGCCTTCCTGAACACCGATATCGCCGCTTCGTTCGCCGTCATCGCCTGGCTGGCGGTTGGCTGGATGCGTGACAAGCGCCCGAGCTTCGTGGGCCTGCTGACCGGCGCCGTCGCCGGACTGGCGACCATCACCCCGGCCGCGGGAT
>JAHFBB010000038.1 GCA_023250255.1 Chloroflexota bacterium
CCCCGGCGACGGCCGCCAGGTCGCCCTGACCCTCGGCCAACACCGGCTGACAGCGGCCTCGGCGCCGACGGAGCAAGGTTGTCCCGCCGGCCACGACCACCAACGCCAACAGGACGCCGCCCAGCCGGATGCCACCGCCGAGTGCTGCGTCGGCCCGGGTCTGGATGGTGCCGTTGGCCACGCTCGTCGCTTCCTCGAAATCACCCGCCACCAGGGAGTCCACCGCGGCGGCGGCATCGGTACCCAGATCCTCACCCAGCAAACCTACGGCCTCGACCGGATTCGTCTCGGCATCCGCGGCCGTCACCGCGTCGGCGACCACCGCAGCGGCCTCGGCCTCGGCCTCGGCCACCGTCAGTGCCGCATCCAGGTCATCGGCGGTCTGAGCTCCTTCGTAGGCATCCTCGACAACGGTCGAGGAGTCGAGCTCCGGAACCTCCCCCACTGCCTCGTCATGGGCCGCGTCGATGTTGGTCCCGAGCACGATCAATTCGGTTGCGGTGTCGAACTCCCACTTCGCCATCTCCTCGCGGATCGCGAACGGGGCAGCCCAGGGAGTGGATGCCGCGAGCAGTTCATGGTAGGAGGCCCTCGAAGCGGATCGATCGGCCAGGGTCGCAGAGCCGGATGCGGCACCGAGCTCGACAAGCAGACCCTGGAGCCAGTCGAGATCGGGTTCCGCCGCCGGCACCAGTCCGCGCTCGTCCGCGAGGTCCAGCCAGCGCTGCCAGGTAACAGGTTTGGGGTCGAACGTCTCGGCGGGTCCGGCGCCGAGGTACGGGATCTCCCAGTCATGCGCGGCCTGCACGATCTCCCGCATGGCGTCCTCGCCAGCCCGGTTTCCAACCTCGGTGATCACCCAGCAGGCCGTGTCGTACTGGGCGGCAATTTGGGCCGAGTCGTCTTCGGTCCAGATGGGCGGCAGGTACTTCCATGCATCGAGGGTTACGAGGTCCTGGACCGTGGCGTCAGGCTCGGCGCAGGGGAAAATCACGTTGGTCCCCAGGATCCGCCGGCCGTAATACTCGGCGTAGCCCTCCCAGATCCAATTCTCCGCGGTGAACGAGTCGTTGAACCAGGCATGGGCCAGTTCGTGTGCGGCGACGATCGGTTCCAGGGAGTCCTCGCTCACCAGCGCCACGGAATTCTTGGTGTCGAAGCTGCCCGCGTAGCCGCTCAGCGCCTCGGCCAGCACCTCGCGGATGGTGATGGCGTCCGTGTTCGGGCTCAGGCCAATGGCCTGCTCGAGAGCCTCCAGGTTGGGGCCGGCTGCCTGGCTCAAGGCATCGCCCCACTGCTCGTCCTCGGGCCAGGCCTCGGTGACCACCGTGATCCCACTGGCGGTGCTAGTCTCGGTGGTGGCAAACGCGTCCGGGTTGGTCACCACAAGGCACGCTCCCGTGAAGGAGTCGCTATCCGGCCGTGGCGCCGGACCGTTGGTCATGAGCGTCCTGTTGCCATCGATGGTCTGGCTGGAAAGGGCTTCGCCATCGGTCTGTTTGATCTCGAACCCAGACGGAACGATCACGCTGAATTGTTCGGGATCACCTACGTACACGCCCGGCGGGAAGGCGCAGAAGGTGGCGAATGCCTTGCCAATCCGGTTCGGGTTGTCCGAGCGCGGCGGGCTGCCGACAATGTCATAGGTGACCGTGATGACCCGGGTCTTGCCGTAAAAGGTCGCCGGGAAGTGGACCGTTGCGGTGGGCAGGTACCCCTCCTTGCGACTGAGGGTGACCCGCGCTGACCCGCCGGTAGTAGTGGCATGGAAGTTCGTCCCATCCTCGTGGGCCGCGAACGACACCTCGTTGATGTAGTAGTTGGTGATGGTGTACCCGTGGGTGACCGATGGAATCCGGTTGGTGACCTTCAGGGTGACCGTGGCGTGCACCCGACCGAGTTCCGGCTGAATCTCGTAAACCGCGGTTGTGGTCGTGGGAACGGTCGAGGCAGCCACCAGGGGCGGATGCCCGAACAGCGACGCCATCAAGAGCGCGGCAGCCGCCAGCGGAATGATGCGTCTCCCCCACGGGCTGGGCCTGAGGTCCATGGTGTCCATGTTTCTGCCGATATCGGCCTCGCGCAACGGGCTCAGCCTGGGTTGATGGCTCCCAGCACGGCACGAAGCGGCACCATACCCCTCGGGTGCGGAAACTGAAAGACCCCAATTTTGGGCTCGGGTTCCCCGCCTTTGTCGCGCCCGACGACACCGAACCTGTCGCGCGCGCACGCTGAAATGACCTCCCACCGCGATACCCTGCGCCCCTGAGGGAGGACACCCCGTGCAACTGATCGACGGTCAGCCCGTCTTCTCGGCCACCGACCTGGTCGGATTCCTCGAATGCGAGCACCTGACCGCGCTCGAGCGCGCCGCCCTGGCCGGCCTCGTGGACCGACCGATGCGAGCCGACCCCGAACTGGACGTCATCCGCAAGCGCGGCGAGCAACATGAGTACCGTTTCCTGGCTGAGCAGGAGGCGAAGGGCCTCAAGGCGCTGAAGATCGAGCGGATCGAGGGTGAGGAGTACCGCGAGCGCCTCCAGCGACAGACCCAGGAAACCCGAGACGCCATGGCACAGGGCGCCGAGATCGTCTATCAGGCCACCTTCTTCGACGGCCGATGGCTCGGCTACGCCGATTTCCTCATCCGCAAGGACGACCCTGACCGCCCATCGGTCTGGGGTCCGTACCACTACGAGGTCGCCGACACCAAGCTCGCCCGTCATGTGAAGGCCGGCGCCGTTCTCCAGATCTGCTCGTACGTCGACCAGCTGGAACGAATCCAGAACGTCCGACCCGAGACGATGTACGTCGCCCTCGGCGGCAGCGCCCGCGAGACGGTCGCACTGCGGGTGGACGACTACATGGCCTACTACCGCGCCTGCAAGCGCAGATTCGAAGATCAGGTTCTCTCCGGCCCGCCGCCAACCTTCCCGAGCACCACCACCTATCCCGAGCCGGTCGAGCATTGCGGCGTCTGCCGCTGGGATGCGGAGTGCAGCGCCCGCCGGCGCGCGGACGACCACCTGAGCTTGGTCGCCGGCATCAGCTCCCGTGAGCGAAAGGCGTTCACCGCCCGCGGCCTCGACACCCTCACCCGACTGGGCACCTCCCCATTGCCGTTCGTCCCACCGATCGACGGCGTAAAGGAAGCGGCGGTCGAGAGGGTCCACGAGCAGGCCCGGATCCAGGTCGAGGGCCGCAACAAGGCCAAGCCCATCTACGAACTGCTGACTGCGGTCGAGCCCGAGCGCGGCCTGGCCATCCTGCCGCAGCCGAACGAGGGCGACCTGTTCTTCGACATCGAGGGCGACCCGTACGCCTTCGAGGACGGGCTCGAGTATCTGCTCGGGGTGCTGGACGTGCAGGGCGCGTTCACGCCGTTCTGGGCGCATGACCCGGGGAACCCCGAGGACATCACCCTCGCCGGCGAGAAGCAGGCCTTCGAGCGGTTCATGGACTTCGTGACCGCCCGCCGCGCCACGTACCCCGAGCTCCACATCTTCCACTACGCCTCGTATGAGCCAACGGCCCTGAAGAAGCTCATGGGCCGGCACGCCACCCGCGAGGACGCGGTCGATCAGCTCCTCAGGGGTGGGGTCCTGGTGGACCTCTTTCGGGCAGTCAAGCAGGGCCTCAGGGCATCGGTCGAGAGCTATTCCATCAAGAAGATCGAAGCGCTCTACGACTTCCATCGGGAGATCGACCTGCGGGACGCCGGATCGAGCATCGCCGCCTTCGAGCAGTGGCTCCAGCTCGGTGAGGGCGAGCGCCCCGAGTCGGGCATTCTCGAGCGAATCTCTGCCTACAACCGAGACGACGTGGTCAGCACCCAACAGCTCCGCGACTTCCTCGAGCGCCTGCGAGTCGAATTGACCGATACCACCGGCAAACCCGTCCCTCGCCCCACTCCCCCCCAACCGGAAGCACCGCTTGAATTGACCGAGGCGGATGCCCGGGTCCAGGCCGTGGCAGACCGGTTGACCGCCGATGTCCCGGTGGACCCCCAAGACCGGACAACTGAACAGCAGGCACGCTGGCTGCTCGCCCAATTGCTGTCCTGGCATCGGCGGGAATTGAAGTCCGCGTACTGGGAGTTCTTCGCCCGCATGGACATGACCCTCGATGACCTGGTGGCGGACACGGGAGCGCTGGCTGGCATCGAGGTCATCGGTCCGGACGGGGACCCGTTCAAGCGGACTCCCCGCTCACAGCTCCGCCAGCAATGGCTGTACCGCATCCCGCCCCAGGAGCACGATCTCAACGAACGGTCCGTGCTGTATAACCCCGCGCTCCGCCAGGCCAAGCCGGACGCGCCGTGGAGCGACTGGAAGGTAGACGCCACGCTCGTGGGCAAGGTCGACGACGAGCATGGCCGGATTACCCTGTCCTGGCCGGCGGGGGTCGACCCAACTCACCCCGAGGCGATTGTTCCACTCAACATCGTCCCCGACACGGATCACCGGGCGGCCTTGCTCCGGCTGGGGACCTGGGTCGCGGAGCACGGCGTCGATACCGAAGGCCCGTGGCGCGCCGCCCGTGACCTCCTCCTGCGCCGCGCACCGACGGTTGGCCAGACGCCAGGCGCCAGCCTGCGCACGGCAATCGAGTCGGACCTGGATGCGGCCGTTCGCCTCGGCTCAGCCCTGACCGACAGTTCTCTTGCCATCCAGGGCCCTCCCGGCGCGGGCAAGACCTTCGCCGGTGCCCACATGATCGTCCGGCTGCTCCAGGCGGGGAAGAGTGTCGGCATCACGTCGAACAGCCACAAGGTGATCGGCCACTTCCTGCAGATGGTCTGCCAGGAGGCAGCCAAGGCCGATGGCGTTGACCTGCGGGCGGTCCAGAAGGTCTCCGAGGATGGCCAGGGCTTCATCCACGAGCGGGTCACCCTGACCGAGGATAACGACCAGCTCCGTCGCGACATCGCGTCCGGCACCTGCAACCTGGCTGGCGGGACCTCCTGGCTGTGGGCGTCGGAGAAGTCCGAGGGTCTGGTGGACGTCCTGTTCGTCGACGAGGCCGGCCAGATGTCGCTGGCCAACGTCCTCGCCATCTCAGGCGCCGCCAGGAGCCTGGTCCTGCTCGGCGATCCGCAGCAGCTCGATCAGCCCCTCCAGGGCTCCCACCCGCCCGGCGCGGACCGCTCGGCCCTGGCCCACTTCCTCGGCGAACAGCCCACCATGCCCTCTGACCGGGGCCTGTTCATGGAGCGGACCTGGCGTCTCCATCCTGCCATCGCCCGATTCACGTCGGAGGCCTTCTACGAGGGACGCCTCGAATCGATGCCCGAACTGGCCCAGCAGGAACTGCTGTCGCCCGGACGGCTGGCCGGGGTGGGCCTGCGGCTGGTCGCGGCGCACCACACCGGCAACGACAACGAATCGGTCGAGGAAGCCCAACAGGTGGCCGATCTCATCCGGGCCCTGGTCGAGTCAGGCGCGACGTGGATCAACCAACAGGGTGAGGTCGGGTACCTGACGGCCCAGAACGTGCTGGTCGTCGCGCCGTACAACGCCCAGGTGGGCGCCATCCAACGGGCGCTGCCCGAGGCCAACGTGGGCACCGTCGACAAGTTCCAGGGCCAGGAGGCTCCAGTCAGCGTCTACTCGATGACCTCAAGCTCACCCGAGGACGCGCCGCACGGCATGGCGTTCCTGTATTCACGGAACCGTCTGAACGTGGCGACATCCCGCGCCCGCTGCGTGACCATCGTCGTCGCCAATCCCGCGCTGTTGCTGGCCCGCGCACGGACTCCCGACCAGATGCGCCTGGCAAATGCGCTCTGCCAATTCGTGGAGATGGCCGAGCCAACGGCTGGAGATCCCTGAAGGCGGGACCCGGTATCGTGACGGCCGTTCGCCATCCATTCGGCGAGCCATGTCCTCGGCGTCCGGCAGATGGACATGGGTGCTGATCGGTCCGTTCGGGTACGCTGGCACTGACACCAACCGGAGACTTCATGGCAATCAACTGCGTTCACAACATGGCGTCCGAGCAATGCGCCCGCTGCCGGACCTGCCCCCATGGCTTGATGACCAGCCAATGCGGCAAGTGCGCCAATGCGGTCCTCGCTCGCGCCGCCGCCAAGGCCGTCCCGCCCGCACAGCCGTCGGAGGAGCATCGAGGCTACGAGATCTTCTTCATTCCCGCCGAGCGATCCTGGTACTACCGCGACGATCCCGACGCGCCGCTCCCAGCATTAAGCTATCGGTCCGCCTTCCAGGCCCGTCGAGCGATCGACGAGGCGTTGGATGCGCCGCCGGAGGCCGAGAAGCCCGAGCCTGCCCGCAAGCGTCGCTGACGTGCGAGTCCGGGCTTAGAGGCCGGCTACCTGGGCAGCGGTCTCCCGGGCGCTTTCAGCGGCGGAGGCCAGGATGGCAACAGCCGTGCTCGAGCCCGGGTCCTGGGGGACGCCGTAGATTGCGGACTCCGCCCGGCCCCAGCAGGCGAGGATGAGTCGAATCAGCCGATCCACTTCGGTCGGCGTATGACCGATCATCACCAGGGTCTTTTCGACCTGGATGGTGTGCTCGCGGAGGTGCGACGCCCAGCGGCTCTGACGAAAGGCGATATCCACCGGGAAGCCTGACCATCGAGCGCCGGCCTCGAGCCGCTCCGCCGCCAGCCCGGCCAGCCGCTCGGCGGCATGGTCAACGGCATCATCCAGGTTGGCGCGGACGTCCGCCGGGGTGCCCGGGGTCGCGTCCTCTTCGTCGGGGAGGTGGGTCCAGACCTCGTCCGGCACCGCTTCCGCAAGGTCAGGACCGCCCGCTGTGAATCCCTGTGCGGCCCACCAGGAGGTGGCCAGCGCGTAGCTGCGCTGTGCGTTGAGGACGTGTCCGAGGGTTCGTCGAACGGACCACTCACCGCCCCCGGGGTCGGCGTCCCAGGCGATATCCGGCAGCGGGATGAGCACGCCCTGGAGGTCCCAGCGCGCAGCCGTTGCCGGACCGATGAGCTCCGCGCCTCTCCCTCGTTCGATCCCGGCGGCGCGGAGCGCCGCGGCGGCATCGATGCCGGCCCGCTCAAACGCCTCGCTGATCCGATAGAACCCGTAGCGCACCTCGGTCTCGCCCCCGGCACCGGTCCAGGCCCATTCCTCGCCCAGGTCGGCATCGGCCATGGAATCGAGGTCGCTGACCGCGGCCGTGACATCGGCCCGCGCGGCAATCACGGCCTCCGGCAGAGGTCGGGCGAGGGCGTCATCGGTCCAGTG
>JAHFBB010000215.1 GCA_023250255.1 Chloroflexota bacterium
GACCTGTTCAAAGTTGTCCAGGACGATGAGGACCTTCTTGGAACCGAGATGCTCGGCGAGGCGCTCGAGCGTTGGCCCCGGTCCCGGTGGCAGACCAACCACCTGACCCACGCTCGGCAGAACGAGATCCGGCTGGATGACCGAGCCAAGCGGGACGAACCAGGTGCCGTCGGGGTAGTTGTCGGCGGCGTCGGCCGCCAATTGGAGGGCGAGGCGCGTCTTGCCGGTCCCACCCGGCCCGGTCAGCGTGAGCAGGCGCGATCGCTCGAGCAGGCCACTGAGATCGGCGAGTTCGCGGGCGCGACCGAGGAAACTGGTCAACTGGGTTGGCAGGTTGTTCGGGGTGGAATTCAGTGTCCGAATGGGCGGGAATTCCGACGGCAGGCCGTCGATCACCAGCTGGCTGATCTGCTCGGGAGCCGAGAGATCCTTGAGGCGATGCTGCCCGAGATCGTGGAGCGTCGCCCCGACCGGCAAGGCTGATGCGGACAGCGAGGTGGTGGTTCCCGACAGCAGGACCTGTCCGCCGTGCGCCGATGCGCCGATACGTGCGCCGCGGTGAACGTCCAGCCCGACATAGTTGTCTCCGCCCAGCATTCCCTCCCCGGTGTGAAGTCCCATTCGAACCTTCACCGTGACTCCTCCCGGCCATTGCTCGGCGGCCAGCGCCCGCTGGGCCGCGACTGCCGCCTCGACTGCGCGCGGCGCGCTCGTAAAGACCACGAAGAAGGCGTCGCCCTCGGTTGCCACGTCTATTCCGTTGGCGGCGGCAACCGCCGCACGGAGCAACTCGTTGTGTCGCTCAAGGATGTCCGTGTACTGATCGGGGTGTGCCGCGAGCAGGCGCGTCGAACCCTCGATGTCGGTGAACAGGAAGGTGACGGTGCCGGTGGGGAGAGACGAGGTCATGGGGGCAATCATCATCGGTCAAAGCAATCGGCGGTGCAGGCGCTCGAGACCGGGTACCGTACGCCGACATGACCGCCACCCCGCTCGAGCGGCTCGACTCGCGGCCGGTGCTGGCAGCAGTCCTCGGCGCCCTCACCATTGCCTTCACCGGAATCCTCGTCCGTCTCGCGAACGTCGAGCCCGCGACTGCGGCGGTGTTCCGCTGCGTCTACGCCCTGCCGGTGCTCTGGTGGCTGGCCCGGGCGGAACGGCAGGCGTTCGGCCCTCGGGAGGGTGGGCAGCGGCGGTTGGCGCTCATAGCCGGGGTGTTCTTCGCCGCCGACCTGGTTTCCTGGCACTACGCCATCCAGCTGGTGGGCGCCGGACTGGCGACCGTTCTGGGCAACACCCAGGTGATATTCGTGGCCATCGTCGCCTGGCTGTGGTTCGGCGAGAAGCTGTCGGCGCGATTCTTCGCGGCTCTCGCATTGGCCCTGCTCGGCGTGCTCCTGATCAGCGGCGTGGTCGGCAGTGGTGCCTATGGCCTGAATCCTGCCCTGGGCGCGGCCCTTGGGTTGTTCACCGGTGCCGCCTACGCCGGCTTCCTGCTGTTCCAGCGGCTCGGGAACCGTGACATGAGGCGGCCGGCGGGGCCGCTGCTGGATGCCACCTTGTCGGCTGCGGTTGCTTCAGCCCTGGCCGGCCTGGCCATTGGTGAGATCAGCTTTCTGCCCAGCTGGCCTGCACATGGCTGGCTGGTCATCCTGGCCCTTTCCGCCCAGGTGGTTGGCTACCTGCTGATCAGCGTTGCGCTGCCACGGCTACCGAGTGCGCTGACCTCGATCATTCTGTTGGTGCAACCGGTCGCCGCGGTGGGATTGACCATGCTCCTGCTTCACGAACAACCGAGTTTCATCCAGCTCACCGGCGTGGCGCTGGTCGTCGGTGGAGTGGCCATGGCCACCGTCGGCCGCCGCGCGAGTTCCGCGCCGACGGCGGTCGAGGCTGGACCGCCGTGAGCGGCACGACCCTGCTCACCGGCAGCGGCCGCCTCCTTCAGGCCCAGCCGCATGCCAGCGAACCGCCGTCCCTCCTGTCGCCGTGGGCCATCCTGGTCGCCGACGAACGCATCCGCTGGGTCGGCGATCCCGGCGACGCGCCGGCGGCCGACTCCTTCGAGGATCTCGGAACCGCCCTGGTTACGCCGGGCCTGGTCGACGCCCACACCCACCCGGCGTTTGCCGGCGATCGGTCCGATGAGGCAGCCGCCCGACTCGCCGGCCAGGCCTATGACGGTGGGGGGATCCGGCGAACGGTAGCCAGCACCCGGGCCGCGTCCGACGAGGTCCTGTTGGCGGCCATCACCAATCGATTCAGGGCAGCCCTGGCCGCCGGGACCACGACCATTGAGGCGAAGTCGGGCTACGGCCTCAACGCGGACGAGGAGCTCCGCGCTCTCCGGCTCATCGCGCAGGCCGGGAGGGAGGTCGGTCTGCGCGTTCGCCGAACGTTCCTGGGCGCCCACGCCGTCCCGGCCGATTCTGCCGATGCGGATGCCTACCTGGCCGAGGTGATTGATCGCCAGCTACCCACAGTCGTTGCGGAAGCCGATGACTGCGACGTGTTCTGCGATGTGGGCTTCTTCTCGGTCCCGCAGGCCGAACGCCTGCTCCGGGCGGCAGCGAACCGGGGCCTCGCGCTCCGTCTCCATGCCGACCAGCTAACGCGCACCGGTGCCGCCGAGTTGGGGGTCCGGCTGGGCGCGCTGGCGGTGGACCACCTCGAGCAACTCGACGAG
>JAHFBB010000216.1 GCA_023250255.1 Chloroflexota bacterium
GCATGAACGCCGGGGCTGATTTCCACGCCGTCGGATTCTAGGGGTCTATCCTCCACTCCCCTGTAGAAGGAAATGCCGATGTCGCATCACGAACAGCCGGATGGGACCCGCGAACACCCATGGAATCTGGAGACCGCGCCCGGTACCGCCCACTACCAGATGTGGCGCGACGCAGCCGGTGATCCACCTGCCCTGGTCTGCCAGGTCGGCTCGACGCAATTGAAGTACGACCTGCGATGCATCGAGGACCTCCACGCCATGCTCAAGCAGAACGGTGGCTGGATGCCACTGGGCGCAGCCGATGAGCAGAAGGACGCCGCGCCCGGGACGGTCGAGGCATGGGGACGCGCAGCCGATAACCCGGTCGGCGGGTGGTACGGCCTGCGCAAGGGATACCGCGGTCGTTTCGGGATGTACCTGCCGCCCCTGCTCGAGGCGCTGGGCCTCGCCGAATTGACCCACGAAGCCCGCAACAACCAGATGCGCGCGCGCTAGGTCGAGGCTTCCATCCGGCGGTAGGAATCGAACCGATCGGCTCCGAACGCCCCCCGCTCGGCTGCGGCAACGAGGCCGCAGCCGGGTTCGGCAAGGTGGCGGCAATCGGCGAACCGGCATGAGTCCAGGAAGGGCCGAAACTCGGGGAAGCACCAGGCAAGATCGGCTGGAGGGATATCCCACAACGCGAGTTCGCGGATGCCCGGCGTGTCAGCCACGTGCCCGCCCATCGGTCCGTGGAGCGGATGGAGTTCGGCAGCCGTGGTCGTGTGGCGCCCCTTGTGCAGGGCTTCGCTGACCTCGGCGGTGGCAATCGCCAGGGATGGGTCCAAGCTGTTCAACAGGGTCGATTTCCCGACTCCGGACGGCCCGCTGATCGCCGAGATCCGTCCGGCCAGGACGGCTCTCACCTCTTCGAGCCCCTCGCCCGTTCGAGCGCTGGTATAGATGACCCGGTAGCCAATCGCGGAATACGGCTCGAAGATCGCGCGCGCACCGGTCGTATTGTCCAGATCAATCTTGTTGGCGACCAGGACTGCGGCAATCTCGTTGTTCTCGGCCACCACCAGGAAGCGGTCGATGAGCCGCGGATTCGGCGGGGGATCGGCGCAGGCGAAGACCGCCAGTACCTGGTCGAGGTTGGCGATCATCAGGTCTTCCCGCCAAGACCCGCGTGGACCGGGTTGGCGGCGCGAAAAGCGGCTGTGGCGCGCCGAGATCGACTCGATTACGCCGACGCCATCGGCGATGGGCTCGAAGGTGACGATGTCGCCCACGACCACCAGTTCGGCCCGGGCGCGTTCGCGCTTGAGACGACCGCGGAGTTGGCATTCGTACAGGCCCTGGTCAGTGGATACGGTGTAAAAGCCGCTGCGCGCGCGCAGAACGGTTCCGGTCAGCATGGATGGAGACTCTCCTGAAGCCGATGAACGGGGGAGAGCGCCCGTCAGAACTCGGGGCCGGCTCAGCGGCGCGGCGTTTCCCGGTCGGGACGGGCGCGGCGGTGGGTGGTGTGCATCGGTCTGCCCTCCCTTCGGCGTGCTGGCGTGGTGTCGGGCACGGTACGGGAGCCCGACCCGAGCGTCAAGGAAGTCAGCGCGACCCGGACAGCCAGCTGAGGAAGGCGGTGTTGACGATTACCACGCTGGCGCTGCGCCACCAGCTGGGGTCGGCGTCCTGGCGAATTTCGACCCGGGTCATTGGCAGGAAGCGGCGGCCGGAGTGGAGAATGAAGTCCGCCACCTGCGAGCCCGGTCGAATATGCACCAGGCCGTTGACCGTATACGGGCCGACGTCAAGGCTGACTTCCTCCAGACGCCGATGCAGTCGCAGGTGTCGATTCGGTGCCAGCAATGGCGGCGGGACCACCAACAGCATCTCCCCGCGGTCTGGCTCGCTCCATGCCAGGCCGTGGTCTACCTCGATGATCTCGCGATCGGCATCGGTGGCACCGGTGGCCTGGTGCAGTTCCGCCAGCAGCAGGGGTTCGGGGCTGTTCAGCTGGTCGCTGGTGCGTCCCGCGAGGGGTCCGATCCAGCCCAGCAGGTGAGCGTCGACGGTGTACAGCTCAATGGGCAGGAGTGGCCCGCTGGGCACGTCGGCCGTGGTGCTTGTGTCGGCAGCGGGGGTCCGCAGCCGGGCCAAACTGAGGAGACTCACGAGGCGAAGACTGGGGTAAGGCAGGTGGCCGGGCTACGGTACTTTCGTCCGCGGCAGGGCTACCTAACCCAACCTGCGGCCACCTCCTTTCCGCGACGCGGCAATGGTCCGGGGCCGCTTGGGACTGATGGCCCATCGCCCGACGTCCGCCCAGCCGCCACTCTCGCTGTGGGCATCGCAGAGACCTGATCGGTCCGAAGAGATGCCGAGCCCGTGGGGGGTTCGACACCACTTCACCGAACAGGAGAAGCGATCACCATGGATACCAGCGGGGCGCTCATTGGCGCCGAGGAGCGCGGCCGACATCGCCGCCTCACCCTCATCATCATCGCCACGGCGGCGATCCTTGCCTTGGGGGCCGGCCGGATGAGCCTGGCCCTGTTCACCGACCAGGAGACCGTTGATGGCACCTTCTCGTCGGGAAGCATCGACTTGAACGCCGCGGCCATCGACGCGCTGACCCTGACGACCAGCAACATGATGCCTGGCGACTCGGTCACCGACGACGTGGTCGTCCAGAACG
>JAHFBB010000217.1 GCA_023250255.1 Chloroflexota bacterium
TTGGGCTCCGAGAAGGCGTCGAGGCCGCCCTGATCGTGGCGATCATTCTCGCCTACCTGGCCAAGACCGGTAACACCCGTCATTTCGGTCGCATTTGGTTGGGCACGGCCGCTGCGGTCGCCGTCAGTATCGCCATCGGCAGCATCCTGTTCGTGACCATTGGTAGGCTGGAAGAGCCCGCCGAGCAGATTTTCGAGGCTTCGGCCATGCTGCTCGCCGCCGGGGTGGTCACCTGGATGTTGTTCTGGATGCGCCGGACGGCCGCCAACCTGCGCGGCGAATTGCACGCCGCCGTGGACCGATCCCTGACCGATGGACGGGTCTGGGGCCTGACGGTACTGGCCTTCACCGCAGTCATCCGCGAGGGCATAGAAACCTCGCTCTTCCTGCTTGGACAGTTGCAGGCCGCCGCGTCGGCCGAGGCTGGCGCGGTCAGCGTGCTCGTCGGCGCGTCGCTCGGCCTGATCGCGGCCATCGGCATCGGCTATGCCTTCTACCGTGGAGCCCAAGTCATCAACCTGCGGACGTTCTTCCGCTGGACCGGCGTGGCGCTGATCTTCATCGCCGCCGGGCTGGTCAGCCACGCCGTCCACGAACTGGTCGAAATCGGGGTCATCACCATCGGGACCGCCACGGCCTTCGACCTGAGCGCCGTCCTGCCCCACGAGGGCGACGGCCTGCTGGCCGTGATCGGGAGCATCCTGCGGGCGCTCTTCGGCTACACCTCGACGCCCGAGTGGATCACCCTGATCGTGTGGCTGGGCTACGTGGTGACCGTCCTCGCGCTGTACCTGAGGCCGGTCCGGCCGGCCGAGGCCACCAGCACCGGCCCGGAGCGAACTCCCGCTTCGACCTGACCGATCAGGCCGTGATCGGCCGGCCGACGAATTCCAGGACACGCCGCCAGGCGTCCGCCGCGGCAGCCGCATGGTCGGAGGCGGTGCGGTCGAAGAACGAGTGCGGCGCGCCCGGATAGGTCACCAGTTCGTGCTGGACGCACGCGGCCGTGAGCGCAGCCTCGAACCCGGCGACCATGTCGCGCGGAATGCCGTCATCCGCGCCGCCGAACAGGCCGAGCACCGGACAACCGAATGCGCCGGCGAGCTGGATTGGCTCCGGCAGACCCGCACGGTTGGGCCCTCCGGGCGGTCCGTAGAAACCAATGACGCCGGAGAACTCGCCGCCCTCGACGGCCTGCAGGAAACTGGCCCGGCCGCCGAAACAGAAGCCCAGCGTGAACACCCGCGCCGCTGACCCGCCCTCGGCCGACTTGAGCAGGCCGGCTGCCGCCCGGACGTCGGCGGCGATGGTCGCCTGGGTGGTGGCCGTGACGTGGGGCATCCAGTCGAACGCGTCGCCGCGCCGGCCGGGACCGGCGGTGCGCGAGTAGAGGTCGAGTGCCAGCGCGTGGACGCCAGCGCCCGCGAACTGGCGGGCGAGTTCGAGGTAGAAGGGGTGCAATCCGCGGACGTCGGGGATGATGACGATCCCCGGTCCCCCCGGATCTGTAGCGCGGGCAAGGTATCCCGCCGGATGTGCGCCGTCAGCGGCCGTCAGGCTGACATCGACCGCGTCGACACCACCGCCACTGACTGGAGCCAGCGGCGGGCGGGCATCGGTCTGGTGGCACATCAGATCTGCCGACTAGCCGAACTGGGCAACGGCGACGTAGGTGCCAAACAGGAGCAATACTCCGACGCTGGCGTATACCGCGGCACGCATCGCCAGCGGGACCGACACCTTGATGTCGGAGCCATCGGCGTTCCGCCAACCTGCCGCCAGGGTGAACGCCGAGGCTGGCGGCAACAGCCAGCCAATGAGCGCGCCCACGATCAAACCGCCGACATGGCCGGTCCAGCTGATGCCGGGGACCACGAACGTGATGACCAGGTTGATTACCAGCAGGGAGCCTGCCTGGCTGATCATCGCCCGGGTCTGGCGCGACAGGGCCAGGTGCCGGCGACGCGAGACGGCGAAGGCGAGGCCCAGCAGTCCGAAAATCGCGCCGGAGGCCCCCACCGCCGCCTGGTCCGGCGCAACGAGGATGGTCAGCACGCTTCCACCGACCGCGCACAGCAGGTAGATCACCGCGTATTCGACGTGACCGTACAGCTGCTCGATGATCGGTCCGAACAGGTACAGGGCATACATGTTCACGAACAGGTGAAGCGGCCCGAGATGAAGGAAGGCACTGCTGATCAGTCGGTACCACTCCCCGTTTGCCACCGCGGCGGCAGAGACCGCCCCCGCCGGCACGAGCGGACCACCCGAGCCCATGAGGCTGATGGACCCGGTTCCGGACAGAAGCCAGTCGATCCCGAACACCACCACGTTGGCTGCAATGAGCGCCCAGGTGACCACGGCCACATAACTGGCATACGGTCCCCGCGACCGATTGAATTCGCGCCGGGCCTCGGAGTCATGGCCTGTTTCCTTCAACAGCCAGGCAATCCGGCTGGCAATGGCCGGTCGCTCCTCGGCCGGAGATCGGCGGTCCGCCTCGCGATAGGCATGAATGGCTTCCTGCAGCGAACCCTTGCGAACGAGTTGCTCGGCAACCGACCGCCAGCCAAGCCAGGCGACCGCGGATTCGCTGTCGGCGGCCCCCTGCCAGCCGATCAGGGCCCCGTCCTCGTCATCAAGGCGATAACTCGCGGTTCCGGTCAGCAGCCAGG
>JAHFBB010000039.1 GCA_023250255.1 Chloroflexota bacterium
CCCGACCTGGGGTGGCGACATGACCGGCATCGACTTCCAGGACATCTATTACTACGTCACCGCCACCGACAAGGCGGTCCAGTCGTGGGATGACGTGCCGGACTACATCCGTCGAACCTACGACCGGCTCGGCATCCCCGAGGCGGAGAAGAAGTACCTCGCCGGCGTGGGCGGGCAGTACGACTCGGAAGTCGTGTACCACAACATCCGCGCGGACCTCGAGAAGCAGGGTGTGATCTTCCTCGGGACCGATCAGGCCCTGGTCGAGCACGAGGACGTCTTCCGCGAGCACTTTGGCAAGGTCATCCCGCCCAACGACAACAAGCTGGCCGCCCTGAACACGGCGGTCTGGAGCGGCGGTTCGTTCATCTACGTCCCGAAGGGCGTCCACGTCGAGCTGCCGCTGCAGGCCTACTTCCGGATCAACACCGAAAACATGGGCCAGTTCGAGCGGACCTTGATCATTGCCGACGAGGGGAGCAGCGTGCATTACGTCGAGGGCTGCACGGCCCCGTCGTACACCACCGCCAGCCTGCACAGCGCGGTGGTCGAGATCATCGTCAAGAAGGGCGCCCGGGTTCGCTACACGACCATCCAGAACTGGAGTCACAACGTCTACAACCTGGTCACCAAGCGGGCGGTGGCCTACGAGGACTCGGTCATGGAATGGGTGGACGGCAACCTCGGCTCGCACCTAACCATGAAGTACCCCAGCATTTACCTGATGGGCGAGCGTGCCCATGGGGAGGTCCTGTCCATCGCGTTTGCCGGCGACGGGCAGCACCAGGACGCCGGCGGCAAGGTCATCCACGCCGCGCCCCACACCACCAGCCTGATCACCAGCAAGTCCATCAGCCAGGGCACCGGCCGCACGAGCTATCGCGGCCTGGTGAAGGTTTACCCCGGCTGCGAGGGCAGCAAGAGCACGGTCCGCTGCGACGCCCTGATCCTGTCGGAGGACGCTCGCTCGGATACGTATCCCTACATGGAGATCGACGAGGAGGACGTGACCATCGGTCACGAAGCCACCGTCTCCAAGGTCGGCAGTGAGCAGTTGTTCTACCTGATGAGCCGTGGGCTGTCGGAGAACGAGGCTGCGGCGATGATCGTCAACGGCTTCATCGAGCCCATCGTCAAGGAATTGCCGATGGAGTACGCGGTCGAGATGAATCGGCTCATCCAGCTCCAGATGGAAGGCGCGGTCGGCTAGACCGATGCCCGGACCGATGGCGCCCGTGGCGGGCGCGCTGGATCCTGCTGCCCTGATGGAGGTCTTTGGGTCACGCCCGGAACCGGACTGGCTGCGCACCATTCGCCGCCGGACCTGGGCCGGGTACGACGCGACTCCCTGGCCAAGCGCCAGCGAGGAGGAGTGGCGGCGCACACGGCTCGACGAGTTGCCGCGCGACGTACCGCTGGTGAGTGATGCGCGGGCCGAGGTGTCCGTCCTCGACGCCGACGCCACTGGGGCCGGAGTCGTGTTCGCCGACCTGGGCGATGCCGTTCGCGATCACCCCGAACTGGTTCAGCGGGTCCTGGCGGCCGACGCCGCCGGCCCGAGAACCCACGCTGCTTTCTGGGAGCTGTCGCGTGCCAGTTGGACGGCCGGCACGTTCCTCTACGTTCCCGCTGGCGTCACCATCAGCCTCGTCCTCCGGTCTCGCACGGCCACCGCCGGCGCCGGCGCGTTCTTCCCACGGACGATCGTCGTTGCTGAAGCGAACAGCACCGTCACCCTTCTCGACGAGTTCTCCAGCGTCGATGGTGAGCCGGGCTGGTTCGGCGGGACGGTGGACATCCGCGCCGGCGCCGGCGCCAGGGTGCGTTACGCCAACCTCCAACGCCTGGGCGATGCCACTTGGAACATCGGTGCCCAGCGCGTCGAGGTCGGTCCGGATGCCGAGGTGACCATTCTGAATGCGCAGGTTGGCTCACTGGTCACCAAGCTGGGCATGGACATCCTGATGTCCGGACGGGGTGGAACCTCGCGCCTGCTCGGCATCCTCGCCGCCGGCGATGAGCAGAAGATCGACATCAACTCGCTCCAGGACCTATCGGCCAGCAACACCACCTCGGACCTGCTGTATCTGTCGGCCCTGTATGACTCCGCGCATGCCGTGTTCTACGGCTCGACCCGGGTCCGTTCGGAGGCGAAGCAGACCTCCTCGTTCCAGGAGTGCCGCAACCTGCTTCTATCCCCGAAGGCGGGCGCCGAGCCCATCCCGGTGCTCGAGATCGAGACCAATGACATCCTGCGCTGTGGCCATGGCGCAACGGCCGGGGCCATCGATCCGGTGCAGATGTTCTATGCCCAGAGTCGCGGCCTGTCACATGACCAGGCCGAACGGATGATCGTGCGCGGCTTCTTCGAACGGGTCGTGGCCCAGATCGGCTCGGAGGCCATCCGTGCTCACGTGCTGGCAGCACTCGAGGACCGCATTGGTTCGGCAGAGGTGGTGGCGGCATGACCACTGGTTTCACCACCGGCCTGCAGGCGGCTGATGTGACACCGGGCACGGTCATCACCGTGGTCGTCCAGGGTGTCCCGCTGTGCGTCGGCCAGACCCTGGACGGTCAATGGGGGGCCATTGACGACGTCTGCACCCATGACGAGGGCGACCTCGGTGAGGGTGAGCTGGACGGCAGCGCAGTGGAGTGCCCGCGCCATGGCGGTCGATTCGACCTGTTCAGCGGGCGGGTGATCGCCCTGCCGCCGGTCATCGGCGTGCGTGCCTACTCCGTACACCTCGACGGCGATGCCGTTATGGTCGAGTTGTAGATGAAGATCAGCACGCGCTCGGAATACGGCGTCCGGCTACTCATCGTGCTCGCGCGGGCTGGAGACGCCGCACCCATGTCGCTCAGCCAGGTCGCTCGCGCCGAGAAACTGCCCCACGACTACCTTGAGCAGCTCGTGGGCGACCTTCGAAGGGCGGGACTGCTCACCGCCTCGCGCGGCCAGAGTGGCGGCTATCGGCTCGGGCGGCCGGCCGAGGACATCAGCGTTGCGGACGTCGTCCGGGCGGTCGAGGGCTCGGTCATGGAGATGCCCTGCGCCGGAACGGCAACCCTGGAGGCGTGCGATCGTCCCCAGCCGTGCAGCGTGCACGAGGTCTACCAGCGACTGTTTGAATCGGTTGACGGAGCCCTTGCCTCCAGCACCCTGGCCGATTTGGCGGCATCCGCCGGCGGCCCACCCTACCCGGTCGCGGTCCGGCGGCGCGTGCGCGCTGCCTCGAACGCCAACCCCAGTGCCTGACAGGAACGAAACCACCGTGACCGATCAACTCATCATCCGTGACCTCGAGGTCAGCATCGGCACCAAGAAGATCCTGCGCGGTCTGTCGCTGAGCGTTGGCCAGGGCGAGGTCCACGCCCTCATGGGACCCAATGGCTCGGGCAAGACCAGCTTGGCCTACACCCTCATGGGCCACCCGGACTACCACGTCGACGCCGGCGAGGTGACCTGGCGCGGGGAGTCCATCCTGAAGATGGCTCCCGACAAGCGGGCCCGGGCGGGCATGTTCCTCGCATTCCAGTACCCGAGCGCCATCCCCGGGGTGACCGTGGCGAGCTTCCTGCGGAACATCTACAACGCGGTCCACCACCCGCGTAATCCCGACGAGGCCGGCGAGGGTGCGATCAAGTACACCGGCATCCCGCTGGCGAAATTCCGGAGGCTGCTGGAAGAGAAGATGGCCCTGCTGTCGATGGACCCTGGCTTCTCGACCCGTTACGTCAATGACGGGTTCTCGGGGGGCGAAAAGAAACGGCTGGAGATGCTCCAGATGGCCATCATGAACCCGACCTTGGCCATCCTCGACGAGACCGATTCCGGACTGGACATTGATGCCCTGCGCCAGGTTGCGGACGGGATCAATGCCACCCTGACGCCCGAAATGGGCGTGTTGCTCATCACCCATTACCAGCGCATGCTCAACTACATTCGACCCGACCAGGTGCATGTCCTGCTCGACGGACGGATCGTCATGTCCGGCGGCGAGGAACTCAGCCACCAGCTGGAGGCGAATGGCTACGACTGGGTTCGCGAGCAGGTCGGTGTGCCCGACGGTGTCGGAGACGAGGTAGCCGAGCCGGCTCCCCAGCCGGCCTGAAAAGCGGAGGACAGACCGATGGCGGTCGAGACGTCGAAGCAGGTCATCCCCGGGGCGTTCAGCGGTACCGCCCTGCGCGGGGACTTCCCGGTGTTCGACCGTCCGACCGGCAGCGGCCAGCGCCTTGTCTATCTCGACGCGGCGGCGTCTTCGCCGAAGCCGAGGACCGTGATCGACACCATGGCCGACGCCTACGGCCATCACTACGCCAACGTTCATCGCGGCATCTACGAACTGAGCGAAGACGCCACCCGCCGATTCGAACAGGCACGCAAAGCGGTGGCTGGCTTCATTGGTGCTCCAAGCGAGCGCGAGATTGTGTTCGTGCGCAACGCCACCGAGGCCATCAACCTGGTGGCCTATTCCTGGGGTCGGACGAACGTCCACTCCGGTGACCTGGTGGTCACCACCCAGCTCGAGCATCACGCCAACATCGTTCCCTGGCAGCAATTGACCCGCGAGGTGGGGGCCGAACTGGCCTACGTTGGCCTGACCGATGACGGCCAGCTCAACCTCGACGATTTCGAGGCTGCCATTGCTCGCGGCCCGCGCCTGGTGTGTGTCTCCGCGGTCAGCAACGCCCTGGGCACCATCAACCCGGTCGCCGAACTGACCGCCAAAGCGCATGCCGCCGGGGCGCTGGTGCTGCTCGACATCGCCCAGGCCGCTCCGCACATGCCGGTCGACGTGAGCGCCATCGGCTGCGATTTCGCGGTCCTGTCGGGGCACAAGATGCTTGGTCCGTCGGGCATCGGTGCGCTCTGGGGGCGCCGCGAACTGCTTGACGCGATGCCACCGTTCATGACCGGCGGCAACATGATCCTGCGGGTCACCCTCGAGGGCGCCGAGTGGAATACGGTTCCCCAGAAATTCGAGGCCGGCACGCCGGCCATCGTCGAGGCCATCGGCTTGGGCGCGGCCATCGGCTATCTCAATGCGCTCGGGATGGCATCGGTCCGTGAGCACGAGCGCTACCTGTTCGAACATGCCTGGGCTGCCCTCCACGAGATCGAGGGTGTTCGGCTCCTCGGTCCTGGCGATCCGGCGATCCATGCGGGAGTAATCAGCATGGACATCGAAGGAATCCATCCCCACGACGTGGCCACCGTTTTCGACAGCCTTGGCGTGGCGGTCCGCGCCGGACACCACTGCGCCCAGCCGGTAATGGACCGATATGGCCTGCCGGCCACCACCCGCGCCAGCTTTTACGTCTACAACGACCTGGACGACGTGACCGCCCTGACGGATGCGGTCCGCGCCTGCCAACGGCTGTTCGGCGGAGCGTGATGGACAACCTGTATCGGGACTTTATCCTCGAGCACTACAAGAACCCCCATAACAAGGGGGTTCTCGATCCCCACGACCTGCACTACGCCGATTCGAACCCGACCTGTGGCGACGAGATGAGCATCACCCTGCTCCTGGAGTCCGATCGGGTGACCGTCGCCGATGTCGCCTTCGAGGGCCGCGGCTGCGCCATCAGCCAGGCTTCCGCTTCGATCCTGACGGATACCCTGCGCGGCCAGACCCTGGACCAGATCCGCGCGCTGGATCCGCAGGCGGTGCTGGACGAGCTGGGCGTGCCCATTGGGCCGGCACGGCTGAAGTGCGCGCTGCTGTCCTACAAGACCGTGCAGGGAGCGGTCTCCGGGGGCGTTGCCGAATGGCCCGAGATGGCCGAGGCCATGTGATGGCCGATTTCCGGCAGGTCTCGGTGGCAGATGCCCTGGTCCTCGCCCCGAGCCGGATGATCATCGACGTCCGCGAGCAGCTCGAGTGGAACGAGGGCCACATCCCGACCGCCACGCTGGTTCCGCTGGCCGATTTGGCGACACGCATCGCCGGGGTCGTGCCGGACCGGACGACTCCGTTGCTGGTGCACTGCGCGGTTGGCGCGCGCTCGATGCGGGCCTCCGCCTGGCTCGCCCAGGCCGGGTATGCCGACGTCGTCAATATGCAGGGCCGGATCGCCGAGTGGCGCGCGCTGGGCGGAGCGTGGGAAGCACCGCGCGAGTTGCTGGACGGCGACCAGCAGCGGCGGTACAGCCGCCAGTTGCTCATCCCCGAAATCGGCCAGGAGGGCCAGCGCAAGCTGCTCGACGCGCGGATCCTGCTGATTGGGGCCGGAGGACTGGGCTCGCCCGCCGCCCTGTACCTCGCCGCGGCCGGGGTCGGCGTCCTCGGCCTGGTCGACGATGATCTGGTGGACGAGTCCAATCTTCAGCGCCAGGTTCTGCACACCACCGAGCGAGTGGGGATGGCCAAGACCGAGAGCGCACGGTTGACCCTCAACGCGCTCAATCCGGGCGTTCGGGTCATCCAGCACGCCGAGCGGCTCGGCCCGGACAACGTCGAGGGGCTGATTGCGGGGTACGACCTCATCGTCGACGGCACTGACAACTTCGATACCCGCTACCTGCTCAACGACGCGGCTGTCGCGGCCCGCAAGCCGGTCATCCATGGCTCCATCTACCGATGGGACGGACAGGTGACCACCTTTGTCCCCTACGACGGGCCGTGCTACCGATGCATGTACCCCACCCAGCCACCGGACGAACTGGCACCGGCCTGCACGGTAGCCGGCGTGCTCGGCATTCTTCCGGGGATCATCGGTCTGCTGCAGGCCAACGAGGCGGTCAAACTCATCGTCGGGGTGGGGGAGACGCTGGCAGGACGGATGGTGCTGTTCGATGCGCTGACGACCTCATTCGACGAGGTCCGAATTTGGCGAGACCCTGCCTGCCCCGCCTGCGGCGATTCGGTCCGCTCGCCTGTCCTGGCGACTGCAGGATGACCACGGTCCGCATCCCCCCGGTCCTCCGCGAGACGGTCGGCGGCGCGCGCGAACTGAGCGCCATCGGCGGGACCGTCCGCGAGGTGCTCGACGATCTGTTCGCCGCTCAGCCGGGACTGGCGGCTCGGGTTGCCCCCGACGGGGAGCTCAGCTCGTTCATCAATGTGTATGTCAACGGTCGCGACGTGCGGTATACCGATGGGCTGTTGACCGAGATCGGGCCGTCCGACACG
>JAHFBB010000040.1 GCA_023250255.1 Chloroflexota bacterium
TGTCGAAGAAGTCACTGAGCATGATCGTGAAGATCGCCAGGGACGCGGCCAAAACGCCGGCCTGAATGGTGAAGATCCCACCCAGGTCCTGGAGGCCGAGTCCCAGCGTGCTGAAGTCCGGCGTAACCGAGAAGGTTTCGGGCCAGGGCTGGACGCCGGTCGCAAGGGCGATCACCGAGATCAGCGCAATGCTGATGATCAGGGCGCCGCGCATCTTCATTGCCCACAGCGCGAAGGTCACGGCCAGGCCGAGCAGGAACAGCCACTGCGCGGGTGCCAGGGGATAGATCCAGTCCACCGGGTCGAGAGGCGGCGCCACGCCGGCGATCATTCCCCCATCCCAGAAACCGATGAACAGGATGAACAGGCCGATGCCGACGCCAATGGCTCGCTTCAGTCCGATTGGCACCGCATTCATGATCGCCTCGCGAAGACCCACGAGGACCAGGAGCGTGATGATCAGACCCTCGATGACGATGACGCCCATGGCCTGGGCGGGGGTCATCCCCAGCGCGGTCAGCCCGAAGGCAACCACTGCATTGATGCCCAGCCCGGCGGCAAGGGCAAACGGATAGTTGGTGATGAGGCCCATGGCGAGCGTCATCACCCCGGCGACCAATGCCGTCCCGGCGGCTACCGCCACCGGGTTGAGGCCCAACGGTCCGGCGATGATCAACGGGTTCAGCGCCACGATGTAGACCATCACCAGGAACGTGGTGATCCCCGCCCGCACCTCGGTGCCGAGCGACGTTCCCCGTTCGGTGAACTTGAAGAAGCCTTCCACGCTTCGCGCACCCTCCGACACTGCAATCTGCGCCGCGAGTCAGGGCTACCCGCGTGGCGCGATCTGCGGCGGATCGTACTCCCGGCCGCCGGACGAAACGGGTGCTTTTCGCGCGGTCAGTCGAACAGGCCGGGCTGGCCTCGGGGCGGCTCCAGGCCGACGTGTTTCCAGCCCTCCGCGGTGAGCTGACGACCGCGCGGAGTACGGCTGATCAGGCCACGCTGCAGCAGGTACGGCTCGACCACGTCCTCGATTGTTTCGACCGGTTCACTGATCGTGGCCGCCATGGTCTGGACGCCAACCGGTCCACCGTCGTGGTGGCGGGCCATCGCCTCGAGCAACTGGCGGTCAAGCGCGTCCAGCCCGAGCTGGTCGATATCCAGCAGGCCAAGAGCCTCGTGCGCGGTATCCAGGGTGACGACCCCGTCGGCCGTTCCGCGAACCTGGGCGAAATCCCGGGCGCGCTTCAGCAATCGGTTCGCGATCCGCGGCGTTCCCCGGCTTCGCCGGGCGAGGAATTCTGCGGCGCCCTCCTCGAGCGGAACGGCCAGGATCCCGGCGGACCGGGTCAGGATGGTCACCAGGTCGGTGTCGGTGTAGTAGTCGAGTCGGTGGGTAACCCCGAACCGATCGCGGAGCGGTCCGGTGATATTGCCGACCCGGGTGGTGGCCCCGATGACGGTCATCGGCTCCACGCGAAGCCGCACGCTCTGCGCCCCGGGACCTTTGCCCAGGACGATATCGATGGCGAAGTCCTCCATGGCCGGATAGAGGATCTCCTCGACGACGTGGCTGAGCCGATGAATCTCGTCGATGAACAGCACGTCGCCCTTTTCGAGACCGCTGAGGATGGCGGCCAGGTCCCCGGCTCGCTCGATGGCCGGACCAGAGGTCGTTCGCAGCTGGGCACCCATCTCGGCGGCCACGATGGTCGCCAACGTCGTCTTGCCGAGCCCGGGTGGCCCGTAGAGCAGGACGTGGTCGACCGGCTCACTGCGCTTTCGAGCCGCGTCGATCAGGATCGCCAGGTTGTCCTTGATCCGGTCCTGGCCGGCGAATTCGTCCAGCCGGCGCGGTCGGACAGTTGCCTCGAGCGACTGCTCCTCGGCAACCGGTTCGGCGCTGCTGATCCGCTCGATGGTCACGTGTCCGATTCTAGCCGCCGGAGCAGCGCCTCCAGATCGGCTGTGGTGTCGATATCCGGCGGGTGCGCCGCGACAGGGACACGGTCCACCAGGTCCGGGTGTGCGCTCAGGATGTCGCGGAGGCCGCGGTCGCCGCTCACCGTTTCGGCGAGCGCGAAGTGGCTTCGTGCCACCAAGACTGGCGGCGCCAGCCGACCGGAGGCCGAGGCGGCACGGAGTGGCCGGGTGCCCTGATGATCAATAACGGCCCTCAGATTGACCATCGGCACGGTGGGCTGATCACCGAGCAGGATCACCGCCGCCGTGCACCAGCCGGGCACGGCGTGCAACCCGAGCTGGAGCGAGAGGCTGAGCCCTGCCCCGGGGTCACCGTTCTCCACCACCAGGGTCTCGTCGGTGAATCCCGCGACACCCGGCGGAACGACCACCACGATCGGATCGAGGCTGGCACGACTGGCGGATCGGATCACGAGGTCCACGAACCGCCTCCCGCCGAGCACGGCCTCGGCTTTCGGGCCACCGAATCGGCGGCCGGCGCCGGCTGCGAGGACAAGGGCCGCAACGGTCATGGCTTCCTATACTCGCCCGCGTGATCGACGATGCGCTCGCCGCCATCGCCCGCTGGCATCACGACGGCGTACCTGCTGCCCTGGCCACCGTGGTTCGCACCTCGGGATCGGTTCCCCGCCCGGTCGGTGGAAAATTGGCGATCTCCGCGAATCTGCAGTTGGCAGGATCCGTCAGCGGAGGTTGCGTGGAAGGTGACGTGGTCCGCCACGCCGCCGAGGTCCTTGCGGACGGAAAGGCACGCCTGGTGCCATACGGGATCAGCGACGAGGCTGCCATGACCGTTGGCCTCATGTGCGGGGGTGAGATCGAAGTACTCATCGAGCCGGTCGACGATGGCCTTGCCGCTCGGCTCGCCGAGTTTCAGGCGGCGATGGAGGCCGGGAAACCGGTGGCGCGGATCATGATCCTCGCAGGTGACACCCCCCGGACGGAACGAGTGGAGGTCGGTCACCCGACAATCCTCGCCGAGAATGAGGTTGCCGATGCCGCCATGCCCGCAACGCGCCTGTGGATCGTCGGGGCGGGTCATGTGGCCGAGCACACGGCCGGGTTTGCGGTCCGCTGCGGAATGTCGGTGACCGTCATCGACCCACGTCACCTATTCGCCGCCCAGGACCGGCTGGAGAATGTGCGCGTCCTGGAGGCCTGGCCGGATGTGGCGTTGCCGGCGGACGACCTCGAGATCCGCGATGCGGTGGTGGTCCTGTCGCACGACCCGAAGATAGACACTCCCGCTCTGCGTCTCGCGCTTCGCTCGCGGGCTGGCTACGTCGGCGCCATCGGCAGTCGGGCAGCACAGGCGGATCGACGCGTTCGTCTCGAGGCGGCCGGACTTGCGCCGCAGGAGATCGCCCGGCTGCATGCACCCATCGGTCTTGACCTGGGGGGTAGCGAACCAGTCGAGATTGCACTGGCGATCGTCGCCCAGGTTATTGCCGCCCGCCATGGGCGACCCCTGGGAGCGATCTGAACCGTGACGTCGCTGGCCATTGTCGGCGGCATCGTGGTGGACGGTTCCGGAACGCCCGGCCGAAGCGCCACCGTGCTCGTGGAGGACGGCGTCCTGCGCGTGCTCGAGGCGGACGGCGCGATCCCCGACGACCGACCGCGGTTCGACGCTGCCGGCCTGATCGTGAGCCCCGGTTTCATCGATCTGCATTCGCACTCAGGGCTGTGGATGCTCGCCCATCCGGATCATGAGCCAAAGGTCCGGCAGGGCATCACCACCGAGGTCATTGGCGTCGACGGTCTGTCGTATGCACCCATCCGCAACGCATCCGATCTCGAGTGGATGCTGACCATGAACGCCGGTCTCGACGGCAATCCGCGGCTGGCCCACGACTGGGATTCGGTTGCCAGCTATCTGCGTCGTTTTGATGGCCAGGTAGCGGTGAACGTCGCGTTCCTGATCGGTAATTCCGCGCTGCGCATGGCGGCCGTCGGCTGGGATGCAGTCGAGGCTTCGCCGGCCCAGCTGGCGGATATGCGGGCCATGTTGCGCGAGGGCATGGCGGAGGGTGCGTTTGGCCTCTCGAGCGGTTTGGACTATCCGCCGGGCTCGTATGCCAGCACGGCTGAACTTGCCGAGTTGGTCGGCGAAGCCGGTGCCGCTGCGGGCTTCTACCACACCCATGTCCGCTATCCGCTGGGCGACGGGTTCCTCGATCCGTTCCGCGAAGCGCTCGAGATCGGGCGGCGCGGGCCGGGACCGGTCCACCTCACTCACTTCTATCACCGGCCGTCATATCCAGGTGGCCCCCAGGAGATGCTCGATCTGGTCGAGGGTGCCCGCGCCGATGGGCATGACGTGACCTTCGATACCTACCCGTACGAATGGGCCTCGACCCGGCTGCTCATCCAGCTGCCCGGTTGGATTCAGTCCGGCGGGCCGCGTGCGCTCCGCGATCGGCTGACCGATGCCACCGCGCGCCAACGCCTTCGGGGCGAGGTGAGTTCACCAACCGGATGGACCGATGTGCGCCTGGGTGCCTTCTCCAACGCGGAGTTCGCCTGGTGCGAGGGACGGACGATGGCAGACGTGATGGCCGAGCGCGGGACCGATGCCGTGGACACGCTGTGCGACCTGCTCCTGGCCGAAAACCTGGCCGTCAACCAGGTGTCCGGTGGGCCGTCGACCGAGACCCTGCACCATTTCGTCAGCCACTCTGTGGGTCTCGTGGGCACCGATTCAACATTCGTTGGCGAACGACCATCTCCGCGGACCTACGGTTCCTTCCCCCGGATTCTGGGCCAGTTCGTGCGCGACGAAGGGCGCCTATCGCTCGAAGAGGCGGTTCGCAAGATGACCTCGGCCGCCGCCGCGCGGCTGGGGCTTCGCAACCGCGGATTGCTGGCAGACGGATATGCCGCCGATGTGGTGATCTTCGACCCGACCCGAGTGCGCTCGAACGCCACTTACGAGGCCCCTCGCCAGTACCCGGACGGTATCCTGCACGTCCTTGTGAACGGGACTCCGGTGGTTACCAACGGCAAACCCACCGGGCTTCGGCCGGGTCGTTCGCTCCATCACGGCACCGACTGAGCATCCGCCGTGGGCATCGAACAACTGACCCGCACTCCCCCCGCCCCGCCGCTCCGGCGAGAGGGTCCCGCGAAGTTAACCGGCACAGCCCTGTACACCGATGACCTCGTGTTCCCGGGTGCCTGGTACGGCGCCACCATCCGCTCGAGCGACGCCCACGCCCGGCTGCTGGGCATCGACCTCGATGACGGATTCGACTGGTCGCAGGTCGTCGTGATCCGCGCGGAGGACATCCCCGGTCACAACGTGGTCTCGCTGATCCATGACGACCAACCCGTGCTGGTGCCCATCGGCGGCGAGATCAACCACCACGCCGAACCGATCTGCCTGGTGGCCGCGCCGGATCCGGCCCTGCTGCGAGCGGCACGCGCGAATCTGACCCTGCGGACCGAGCCTCTGCCAGCCGTATTCGATGCGCTCGAATCAACCCGCGAGTTTGCCCATTTCGATTTTGGCCGAGGCGATATTGAGACGGCGTTCGCCACGGCCGCGCTGGTCATCGAGGGCACCTACCGAGTCGGCCACCAGGAGCAGTTGTACATCGAGAACCAGGCGATGATCGCCGAGCCTCTCGCCGACGGCGGAGTTCGGGTCACCGGCTCGCTCCAATGCCCGTACTACATCCACCACGCCCTGAAACGCGCGCTCGGACTGACCGATGCCCAGGCGGTGGTCGTCCAGGCAGAAACCGGCGGCGGCTTCGGCGGCAAGGAGGAATATCCCTCGATCCTTGCCATTCATGCAGCACTCCTGGCGCTGCGGGTCGGCAAGCCGGTGCGCATGATCTATGACCGCCATGAAGATATCAGCGCTACGACCAAGCGCCATCCGTCCTGGATTCATTACCGCACCGCAGTCAGCGCCTCCGGCCAACTGATCGGCCAGGACATCGAAATCGTGATGGACGGCGGGGCCTATTCGACGTTGACGCCGGTAGTTCTCTCGCGGGGCACCATTCACGCGGGCGGACCCTATGCCTGTCCGAATGTCCACATCCGCGGTCGAGCGATGGCCACCAATACACCGCCGAACGGTGCGTTTCGCGGGTTCGGCGCGCCACAGACCGAATTCGCCGCCGAGATGCAGATCAGCCGGGTGGCTGACGCACTCGGTGTCAGCCCGCTCGACCTTCGACGGCGGTGGGCCTACCGCCAGGGCGACATCACTCCCACCGGCCAGGTCCTGCGCGAGAGCGTGGCCGCCATCGAAGTTCTGGAGGCCGCGGCAGAGGCCGGCGAGTTTGACGCCACCGCCGTTCGGACTTCGGCCGCTCGTCGGGCACGAGGGCCTGGAGCCAGAAGCGGCCGGGGCATCGGCCTGGCGCTGGCCTGGCATGGGGCGGGCTTCACCGGCTCGGGCGAGGTCAAGCTGGCATCGGTCGCATCGCTCCAGCTCACCGCCGACGGGCGGATCGAGATTCTCAGCGGCTCGACCGAAATGGGCCAGGGAACCAAGACCATCTTTCCGCAACTGGTGGCGGACGAACTCGGCGTCGCCCACGACCTGGTGGACATCGCCCCGCAGGACACGAGTCTGGTACCTGACTCTGGTCCCACAGTCGCCTCGCGCACGGCAATGGTCGTCGGAGGGCTTCTTATCCAGGCTGCGCGTCGACTGAAGACCGATGTTGAATCGGCCAGCGGGCAGTCGTTCGCAACCTCGTACCGTGACTTTGCCCGGCAGCACGGCCTCCATCGCGTCGATCAGACGTTCGAGCCGTACCCGGGGATTTCCTTCGACGAACTGACCTACACCGGCGATGCCTATCCCGCGTTTGGCTGGGCGGCTGCGGTGGTCGAGGTTGAGGTCGACTTTGACACCGGAGAAGTCCACGTCCGGGACCTGGTGAGCGCGGACGATATCGGCCGAGTCATCCACCGCGTACTGGCCGAAGGGCAGGTTGAGGGCGGCTCACTGCAAGCCGTGGGCTACGCAACGATCGAGGAAATGAAACTGGTCGACGGCCGGTACCAGAATGACCGCCTGTCGACCTATCTCATTCCAACCGCGCTGGACGCCCCGCGGATCAGTGCGATCTTCGTTGAGAAGCCGTTCAGCGGGGCTCCGCATGGTGCCAAGGGCGCCGGCGAACTGCCAA
>JAHFBB010000041.1 GCA_023250255.1 Chloroflexota bacterium
GAGATCGCCGAGGCGACCGCCCAGCTCAGCGCCTTCATCCTGCGCGGTCTCGGCTACGAGGGGGAGATTCCGGTTTGAGCGAGCTCGCGATCGCCACCCACGAGCTGACGAAGCGCTACCGCGGCGACGTCCTGGCCGTCGACCGGGTCGACCTGCGTGTCGCTCGCGGTGAGATCTACGCCTTCCTCGGGCTCAACGGGGCGGGCAAGTCGACCATGATCCGGATGTTGCTCGGGATGATCCGACCGACTGCCGGGTACGCGGAGCTGTTCGGTGAACGTGTGGGCACCGGATCGACCGGTCTCTGGCGACGGGTCGGTCATCTCGTCGAGAGCGCCACGGCGTACCCCGACCTATCCGTGCGCGACAACCTCGAAGTCGCTTGTCGCTTGGCGGGTGTGGAGGACCACCAGGCGGTGGAAGCGATGATCGAGCGGCTGGCGCTGGAGCAATACGCCGACCGGCGAGCCGGCACGGTGTCGCTTGGCAACCTCCAGCGACTCGCCTTGGCCCGGGCGCTCCTTCACGAGCCGGAACTGCTGGTGCTCGACGAACCGGCCAACGGGCTCGATCCGGCCGGCGTCATCGAGATTCGCGAGCTTCTCCGCAGCCTCGCCCGTGATCGCGGGGTGACCGTCTTCATGTCGAGCCACATCCTCGGGGAGGTGGACCAGCTGGCGACCCGGATCGGCATCGTGCACCGTGGTCGGCTGATCGAGGAGCTCGACAGTGTGGCGCTCGAGCGCCACCGCGACCGCCGGCTCGAGATCGGCGCCCGTGACCCTGAAGCGGCCGAACGGGCGCTCCGTGCCGCCGGGCTCGCGCCGGCACGGCGGTCGGTCGCGGGCACGGAGCTGCTAGAGCTGCGCGACGCTCGGGCGCTCGAGGCACCCGACGAGATCGCGCGATTGCTTGTCGCCGCGGGCGTGCCACCGACGCATCTTGCCCTCGCCCGCGAGTCGCTCGAAGAGCACTTCATCCGGCTGACCGCTGAGATCGCCGGAGCCGCGGCATGAGCCCGTTCCGAGCAGCGCTCACGACCGAGTTCCTAAAGGCTCGTCATTCGCGGGTGCCGTGGGGCGTCGCGGTCGGATTCTCGATTGCGCCACTCGTCGGCGGCCTGTTCATGATCATCCTCAAGGACCCCGACGCGGCTCGGTCGCTGGGCCTGCTGGGGACCAAGGCGCAGCTGACGGCCGGAACCGCCGACTGGCCGACGTACCTGAATCTGCTCGGGCAAGCGGTGGCCATCGGCGGCGCGATCCTGTTCGCCTTCCTGACCGCGTGGGTCTTCGGCCGCGAGTTCGTTGACCGCACCGTCCGAGGCCTGCTTGCGAACCCGACGTCACGCACGACGATCGTGGTCGCGAAGTACATCGTGATCGCGACCTGGGGGCTCGCGATCTCGGTCTGGGTGATCGCCCTCGGCCTGAGCATCGGCGCTCTCATCGGGCTGCCCGGGTGGTCCACGGATGACGCCCTCCGTGCGCTCGAAGGGATCGGACTCGCGGCGGCACTCACCATCGCGTTGCAGGCGGCCACGGCCTTCTTCGCCGGCGTCGGTCGCGGCTACATCGCACCGCTAGCCTGGGCCGTCCTGATGTTCGCGGCGTCCCAGGTCCTGGCCGTGCTCGGTTGGGGTGCATGGTTCCCGTGGTCGGTGCCCGCGATTCTGGCGGGGGCTGGTGGAACTGCCGTGGAGCCAGTCACGGTGGGCGGCGTCACCATGGTCATGATGGCCGTCGTCGCTGCGATGGGCGCCACCATCGCGTGGTGGGAACACGCCGATCAGACGGGCTGACGCATCGGAAGACCCTGCTCGCCGGGGAGAACGTCCTAAGCGAGAAGAGGCTTCGGGGACTGGCCCGGAGAGGTAGCACCGGAGCCGAATAGAACCCGTCCCGCCTGGCGCAGGCAGGCCCATTCCGATTTCGAACGGCGTGCAATCGAGCGTCACCACCGTCACGCGTAGCGCCGCGAAGTCCGCCCTGGCAGGCCTGGGGCCAACGATCGTCTCGGTGCGGCCCACGCCCTCGGCCGACGCCCACGGCCTTGGCGCCCGCGCAGCCGCGGGGCTGTTCGTGGCGCGCCGGACAGGATTCGAACCTGCGACCTTTGGCTCCGGAGGCCAACGCTCTATCCACTGAGCTACCGGCGCGCGGGATCGGCATGGTACCCGCAACCGCCGGGGATCAGCGGTTGGCGTGTTCGACGCTTTCGGTGAGCTCGCTCTCGAGAGGGTCATACACCGCACACTGCACGCTCTGGTCGTCTGCGTTCCAACTGTCTTCGGTCGGGTAGAACCAGAAGATGTCGAGGCCAGAGTCCTCGTAGGCAAGTCCGACGTAGGCCTCGAACGCGGGCAGGCAGGCATCGGCGACGAATGCCTCAAAGGTCGATTCGGCGGGGTAATCCCCGGCGGGCATGTCGCTGGCGAACATCATTTCGAACTGGTGCGCCTCGTCGCACGGACGGGCATCGACGGTGTTGGTCTCCTCGGACTCCGATTCGGGCAGGTCGAAACAATCGCCGACGCGGACGTCGGCAATGGGGAGGCTCCCTCCCTGGGTGATCTCGCCGTTATCCCCGCGTTGGGCGGCGAACAGGTAACCGCCAAAAGCGATGGCTCCGAAAATGAGCAGGGGCAGGAAGCGGCGGAGGATGCCCCTGGCCCGGCCGGCTCGCGCACCCTGAACTGGCACCTGCTCGGTCCCCGCGGGCGGGGTCGCTCCGCGAAGCAAGCCACAGTTGGTGCATTCCATGACGGAATCGTCATTAGCGGTGAAGCAACGGAGACACGTCCATCGGTCCATGAGACCATTCTGCGCTGCCAGAACGCGGTCCTTCAACGGCGTCGCGCGCATCAGAGAACCAAAGCAGAAGGCCCCTCCGAAGAGGGGCCTTCCAGTGCTGCCGGATTCGCTAACCACAAGGGCATCTGTCACGAGCAGTTTCCCGCTCTACCCTTACCCTAACCTACCCATGGCCTTGCAGTCAGTGGTGAATCGCTGTGCGAACAGCGAGCACAGGATATCCGACCAAACCGGTCGGGTCAATGATTTTGGCCTCGCTCGAGGCTAAAGATTCCTTTACCTTCCAGAGCGAAAACGACCCGGTTTCGCTTTCAGTTGGCCGATGAAACGGTGATGGACTCAATGATCACCGCATCCGTTGGCACGCCCAGGTCCGGGGTGTTGACCGGCACCTGGCCGATGTCGTCGACCACCTCGGTGCCGTCGGTGATCTGGCCGAAAATCGTGTAGTCCCGGGGGAGCCGACTATCGAGATCGGTCAGGCAGATGAAGAACTGGCTGCCGTTCGAGTCGGGCTGCCCGTTGTTGGCCATGGCGACGACATACGGGTCGTAGTTCTGGTCAGCAGTCGGAATCTCGATGGCGAAGTGATAGCCCGGGCCACCGGTGCCCAGGGTCTCGAAGTCCTCGTGGTTATCCCGGGTCTGCGGGTCCCCGGCCTGGATGACGAATCCCTCCAGGACCCGGTGGAAGGTGATGCCGTCGTAGAACCCGCAGCGGGCGAGGGCGACGAAGTTGGCGGTGGCGATTGGTGCGGCCGGCGAGGCAAACGTCAGGGTGAACTCGCCGTGATTGGTGGCGATGACCGCCTGGTCCGCGTCGGCCAGAATGGCTGATGCCTCGTCGGCCGTGGGGGCTGCGATCGGGCAGGTCGTCAGGGTCGGCGACGGCTCAACGGCACAGGCGGCCAGGACAACCATCAGTCCGAGGACGGCCAGGGTCGCCCTCACGGCAGGGTGAAGTGACGGCGGGCGTAGCTGACCGGCATGGTGCCGCCGTACAGCAGCCGATCGTGGAACGAGCGCAGGTCGAAGTTGGCACCTTCCGCGCGTTCCACGTCGCGGCGCAGAGCCTCGATCATGTGCCGCCCGAAGAGGTAACTGAGTTGGTACGTGGGGGTGCTGGTGTAGCGCTTCACCTCGGCCAGGGCGGCGGGACGCTCGAACCCGGTCTCGGCCACCAGTCGGTCAACCGCCTCGTCGAACGACACCAGGCCGCGATGCATCTGGACATCGAGAATGATGCGGGTGGCGCGCCAAACGACATCGGTCAGCTGGGCATACCGATGGCGGGGGGTGTCGTCGAAGCCCGCCTCTTTCATCATGTTCTCGGTATAGAACGCCCAGCCCTCGGCGAACTCGGCGGAGGTCGAGAACAGGCGCACCAGGCTCGGGTTGGAGACCGATGCCGCCAGTTGCAGGTGGTGCCCCGGATACGCCTCGTGCACCGAGGTATTGCTGATGGCAGCGTAGTTGTGTTCGCGCCACATGTCCGGACTCTCCGGCGGGGTGACGATGTACGTCCCGGTCGGCTCCGGATCAAAGCGGGCCGGTTCGAAGTAGGCGGCGAATGGAATCAGGTGGCGGATGAACGACGGCGTCTCGATGACGACCAGCCGATCCTGCGGCGGCATGGTGGCCAAGCCGTGGTCGACGACAAATGCGCGCGCCCGATCCATGGCCTCGCGGTAGGCATCCAGGGCAGCCTCGAACGTATCGGGATGGTCGTTCTTGACCAGGTCGCCGACCTCGGCTGGCGAGAGGCTCGGGTCGATGGCGGCGCAGATCGCGTCGCGTTGGGCGTGGCCGTCAGCCAGCATCGCCTCGCCCACGGCCAGGATCTCGTCGCCATCGGCCTGCAGTTCGCGCAGCCGGACGATCTCCTCGAACTGCTCGGGACCGGCAGCCCAGTTGGCGGCGGAGCGGGCCATCACCTCGTCGCGCAGCCAGGACTGGTGCTCGTCGAGTGCTGCCAGCGTGGCCGATACCGCCCTCTCCAGACGCGCTCGGAGGGCCGTGTCGGCGCTTTCGGTGCGTGATGCGTCGAGGATGGTGTCGAGGAAGAACGGCAGGCTCTCGCCTCCCTCGAGATCGATCTCGGTCCACAGTTCGACCGGATCGCTGACCCGATCACGCGTCTGAGCGAAATAGGCGGGTGCCGCCTCCAGACGAGCGGCGATCATCTCCAGCCGCTCGTCGAGTGGCGCGTAGTCGCGGCTGAAGATCGGGAACAGCGCCCCGCCAATGGCCTCGGCGGCATCGGTCCGGCCCGCCCATGATCGACGGGTTTCCAGATCGAACAGGCGCAGGCGGGCCTCGTGGATGACCAGATCGCGATCCAGGGCACGCTCCGGCGAGAGGTTCGCCGAGGCGAACGCGTTCATGGTGGCCACCGCTTCGCGAGTGAACGCGATGTCCGCCTCGACGCCCTCGCGACCGCCGTGGCTCAGGAGATGGTCGTACTCGTGGATGCCCAGATAGGTTGCCCATTCAGGCTGCAGCACGAGCCGCTCACCGAACCAGCGCTCGATGGCGACATCGAACCTGGTGTCATCTGCCGAAGGTGCGGACATGCCGGGGTGAGCCTCAGTGCGGGGCGGGGCGGTAGCCTAGCAAACCGGCGGCTGGCCGGCCGAGGGGACCTCCCCTACAATCCGCGGGCCGTGAGACAACGCCATTCGCTTGCACCCAGCCATATGACCGATGGGCATGCCGGCGCCGCGCTGGTCCTGGCGGTCATGGGCGCAGCCCTGTTCTTGACCAGCCTGGGGATCATCGTCAGCGGCCTGACCATGAGCAACAGCTTCGATCCCACCAGCCCGCCACCGAACGCCGCCGACGTTGGCAGGGCGCAGGTGATGCTCGGTGTCGTGGTGGGCATCCTTGGGACGGTCCTGGTTGCGGGCAGTGTCCTGCTGATGACCGGCACGACGGGAGCGCGTCTGCCGACCGCCCTCGCGGCCCTGGTGGGCGGCGTTGGCGGGGTGGTTGCCGCGGTACTGTTGATCCTCGAGACGCCGAATGACCTGATTCTGCCCATCGGCCTGATTGTCGGGGCACTGGTACTGGCGGCCGCCGGTACCGTCCTGATTCGCCGACCGGCCTGAGTTTCGCGACGACCCGCCTCGTCCTGGCCGCCGCCTACCTGGTCGGCGGGATCGGGGCGCTGGCGGTGGGGGTGGCCTTCGCCGACGACATTCTCTCGGCCTTCCCCGACCTCATCGTCAGTGCGGAGGCGATCGGTGGAGCGGCAACTGCCCTGGCAGTCATGCTGGCGGTCATTGGCTGTGGTCACCTGTTCGTCTGGAGCGGACTCCGTCGCGGACGCCGGTGGGCGCGGGTCAGCGCGGTGGTCGGCGGGATCGGTCTTGTCTTCCTCTGGGGGCTGTCAGCGGTGGCCGCAATGGTGACCAGCCTGACCCAGCCGCAATCGGCCACGCCGCTGTTGGTGGGTGCGCTGATCTTGGCCATGGTGGCCACGGTCGAAGGCTGGCTGGTGGTCGCCGCCCTGCGCCAGGGACCGGGGGCCGGCTAGCGCAGGGGCGCTGCTATACTCCGCCACCGCCGCTACGGGCCCGTGGTGTAGTGGCCCAACATGCCTGCCTGTCACGCAGGAGATCGCCGGTTCGAATCCGGTCGGGCCCGCCATCCAGCATCCGCTGATGCTTCAGCGCGAGCGAATCCCGTCGTCGGCTGGCTGGTGGATCCGGGCTGCCTGTCGGGCGTGGTACCGCTCGACGATGATCCGAACGGCCTCGTCAAGGTCATCGGTCACCGTCACCAGCTGGAGGTCCTGGGCTGACACCTTGCCCTCGGCGAGGACGCGTCCCATGACCCAGTCCAACAGCCCGGACCAGTAGTCCTCGCCAATGAGGACCACCGGGAAATGCTCGATCTTTCCGGTCTGGATAAGGGTCAGTGCCTCGAACAGCTCGTCGAGGGTGCCGAGGCCGCCGGGAAAGATGACGAACGCCTCGGCGTACTTCACGAACATGGTCTTGCGGACAAAGAAGTAGCGGAACTCGATCCCCAGGTCCACGTACGGGTTGATGTCCTGCTCGAACGGCAACTCGATGTTGCAGCCGATGGACAGGCCGCCGGCCTCCTGGGCACCGCGGTTGGCGGCCTCCATGATTCCTGGCCCACCGCCGGTGATCACCGCCAGGCCGGCTTTGGCAAGCTTCGCGCCGAGGCGGCGGGCAAGTCGGTATTGCGGATCCGAGCGGCCGACCCGTGCCGAACCGAAGACGCTGACCGCCGGACCGATGTTGGCCAGG
>JAHFBB010000218.1 GCA_023250255.1 Chloroflexota bacterium
TTCATCATTGGCCTCGGCGCTGCCCTGGCCGGCCTCGGCTACGCCATCTGGCGCCTGTTCCTGCGTGTGGATGGAATCCCTGCCGATCATCCCTCCACGGCGATCACTCCCGATGGCGCCCTCGAGTTCGCCGCGCGCGTCACCGCCCAGCCATCGGTCAATCGGCCCGATGTCGCGCTGACCTTCGCCCCGGCCACCGTTTCCTCGCTGCGGCTCATGGTCGAGGGACGGAATTTCTACCCGGCCATCCTGGCTGACATCGAGGCCGCCACTGAATCGGTCCATATCAACCAGTACGGTTTCAAGCCGGGCAAGATCGCGGACTGGTTCGTGCCGGTGCTCGAGGCTCGCGCCAGGGCCGGCGTCGAAGTGCGGCTGTCGGTGGACGGCATCGGCAGCGCGGTGAACGGGATCTCGAAGCCCATGTTCGCCCGCCTTGCGGCGGCCGGCGTCCAAATCGTGGTCCATGACGCCGCGCCGCCCGATCGGACCGGGCTCTACCCGGACCGCCCAGTGGACAGGCGGAACGACGAAATCGGCCGGGTGGACCACCGCAAGATGTATCTCATCGACGGGCGAGTGGCCTGGATCGGGGGAGCGGGGATCGAGGACCACTTCGAAAACGGCAAGTTCCACGACCTGTTCGTCCGGGTCGAGGGCAATGTCGTTCGCCAGATGCAGGCCCTGTTCCTCGCCAGCTGGCGCTACCTCGGCGGCCCGGCTCCCGAGGCGGACCTCGCACGCTTCTTCCCGGCTCCGGTCGACCCAGGAACGACGCCCCTCACGTTCCTTCTGAACTGGCCCCGCCTCCAGTTGCACGTCACGGCTGCCGCGGCGGAGCTGATCGGCAACGCCAGCCAGACGCTGGACATCATCAACCCATACGTCGGTGACCCGACCTTCATCGACTCCATCGTGGCCGCTGCCGAACGCGGCGTGGCGGTCCGAATGGTCATTCCGGACATGGTCCACGGCAACAGCACGGCCTGGGCGTCGCTGGCCTACCACTACGGGCGGCTGCTTGGCGCGGGCGTCGAGGTCTGGGAATACCCGGCGCTCGTGCACGCCAAGGCCATCGTGGCCGACGACGCGGTCCTGGTGGGAACGCTGAATCTGGATGCGTGGGCCCTCTACCGCAACCCGGAGATTGCCCTGCACATCACCGATGCCGCGGTGGCAGCGACCTTCCGGACCGATTTGTTCGATACCGATATCGCGGCGTCGATCGCGGCTGTTGTGCCCACCGATCGAATGACCCTGCTCAAGGGACGGATCCTGAACAAGTTCCCATCCCTGCTCTGACCACTCCCATCCGGCGGTGCCTATAATCCGCCGGCGTTCCGGCGTAGCTCAGTGGTAGAGCGGGCGGCTGTTAACCGCTTGGTCGTAGGTTCGAATCCTACCGCCGGAGCCATTTCCACCCTTGGCGTCGGCCTATCATCGACCGATGACCACCGATCCTCGGGTGGAGGCGTATCTGGCGGAGCAGCCGGCGGATCACCGGGCAGCCCTCAATCACCTGCGGACCGTGGTCCGCCGCGCGGTCCCTCATGCGACCGAGACGATCAGTTACGCGATGCCCACCTTCCAGGTCAACGGCAAGTTGCTCGTCTCATACGCCGGCTGGAAGGAGCATTGCAGCCTGTATCCGCTGACGGGCTCGTTCCTCGAGCAGCACGCCTCCGCGATCGAGGGATTCGATCGCACCAAGGGAAGCGTCCACTTCACGCCGGAACATCCGCTCCCTGACGAGACCCTCGAATACCTCGTGTTGGCTCGATTGGCCGACCTCGAGGCCGGTCGCCGCTAGGCGGACCAACAGTCATGGACGAGACCCACTCCAACCGTTTCGGCCCCGGCCTGATTGCCGCGGCCGCATTCATCCTGGTGCTGGTCGCCATGAGCGCGGCCCGCGGATTCGTGGTCCAGTTGACCCTGGCCGGCATCGCCGCGGCGCTGACCGTGCCGGTCATGCGCCGAGCCCGACAGGCGGGTTGGCCCGGTTGGCTGGCCCTGACCGCGGGCATGGGTGCCTTCGTGGGCGTGATCGCGGTGGTCGGCATCATCCTGCTCGTCCCGTACCTGAGTCTGCTTTCGGGAGCCGATGAGGTCCTTGCCCTGTTCGACGACTTCCTCGCCAGTTGCGCCACCTGGTTGGCCGGCATCGGCCTGGAATCCACGGCGGCTGCGCTGCTCGAGACGGTGAGCCCGGCCGTCATCCTGGGTCCCATCCTCGGCCTGGGGTCCGCCCTCATTGGTCTGGCGGTCCTGTTCGGGATCGTCGGCATCATCCTGATCTACCTGCTCGCCGATGCCGGACCCATGGCCAACCGCCTCCGCGCGCTCCGCGGTTCCGATACCGAGCTGTTGCCGCGGGCGGCCGGGCTTGGGACCGCGGTCGGCAGTTATGTCGTCATTCGTTCGCTGTTGGGCGGAGTGGCCGCAGCCCTCGATGTCCTCCTGCTGGTCATCGTCGGCGTACCGCTGCCACTGGTCTGGGGCGTCCTGTCGTTCGTCCTGTCGTTCATCCCGAACATCGGCTTCCTGCTGAGCCTCGTGCCGCCCACCATCCTGGCCCTGGTGATGCCCGGCGGCGGACTCGCCGCTGCGGCCATGGTGGTGGTGGGCTACAGCATCATCAACGT
>JAHFBB010000219.1 GCA_023250255.1 Chloroflexota bacterium
GCTCGAGTGGTGAACCTTGAGCGGCGTGGTCGCGACGAAGAAAGCGGCTTCACCAGCTTCAACGAATCCGGCAGCGGCGAAACGCCCGTGACTCGGCCGCGCGGTGCGCCCGATGCCGATGTCGCATCGCCGACCGTCGACCTCGACGACATCCCGTTTTGAGCACCAGGAGATAACGCACCATGCCCAGCAGCCCCCGAGGTCGCCGCGAGGCGGCCGACTACTACAAGGACCGCCGTCGTCGGAAAGTCTGCACGTTCTGCGTGGACAAGGCGGAGGCGATTGACTACAAGGAAGTGAACAAGCTCCGGCGCTACCTGTCGGAGCGGGCAAAGATCGAGCCGCGCCGCAAGACCGGGACCTGCGCCCGCCACCAGCGGATGCTGACCATCGCGCTCAAGCGTGCCCGGCACGTGGCACTCCTTCCGTACGCACCCCAGCACCTCCGCCCATAGGTGACGGTGCGGCGCACCCTCGCAGTGCGCTGACGACCTGATGGAAATCGTCCTGTTCGTGGCCGCGCTGGCCATCATCCTGCTTGGCGCCGAGCTGTTCACCAACGGCATCGAGTGGCTTGGCCACCGCCTCGGCCTGGCCGACGGAGCGGTGGGCAGCGTGCTGGCGGCCGTCGCCACCGCGCTGCCGGAGACCCTGATCCCGATCATCGCCATCATGGGCCCGATCTTCCTGGGCACGGAGGCGACCGCCGGTTCGGAGGAGGTCGGAGTGGGTGCCATCCTGGGGGCGCCGTTCATGCTGGCCACACTGGCGATGTTCGTAACGGGCATTGCGGTTCTGGTCAGCTCTCGCGGCGAACGTCGAAGCCGAAACCTCGAACTCAACACGGTCATTCTTGGACGCGACTTCCGGTTCTTCCTGCTCGCGTACGCGGTGGCCATCGGCGCCGCCTTCATTCCCGAGCCGTGGCACTGGGTTGACTGGTTGATCGCCGCCTTCCTGCTGGTCGTCTATGCGCTCTACGTGCGCGCCCATTTCCGCGACGAACCGACCGATGTCGATCCTGACTTGAATCGGCTGCACGTCGCGAGGTTGCCCGGGCTGGACGGTCACCCGGCCGTCGCCCGGCGACGTCCGACGGCCGACGGACAGGGCTGGGATTGGTCTCCTCGCCTGTGGTTGATCCTGGTTCAGACAGCCGTGGCGCTCGGCTGCATCATCCTTGGTGCTCGGGTATTCGTCACCGCAATCCAGAGCATTGCGGGCGACATCGGCATGGATCCGCGACTGTTTGCGCTGATCGTGGCGCCCATCGCCACCGAACTTCCCGAGAAGTTCAACAGCATCATTTGGGTGCGAGCAAAGAAGGACACCCTGGCGCTGGGCAACATCACCGGGGCGATGGTCTTCCAGAGCTGTATCCCGATCATCATCGGTCTGCTGTTCACTCCGTGGCTGTTCACCCCCGAGAGCGCGCTGTCGTTCCTGTCGGCCGGGGCGGCCGTGCTTTCAACCCTTCTCATCCTCGGACCAATGGCTCGAGGGGGGCGGCTGGCGGCGGTTTCGCTGCTGGTCGGCGGTCCGATCTACGCGGCCTACGTCCTGACGGTGATCTTCCGTCCGTTCGGGTTGGGTGCCTGATGGGCGGGCGTATACTGCCGCCGTCGCCGAGCCGGCCGCGGCAGCGGCCGTCCGGGGCGAAGTGAGGTGATGGTGCTGAAGCAGGAATCCCCGGCCGACGCTCGACAGGCGCCCACGCGCAGTACTGCCGACCTGTGGGCCTACTTCGAGGGTGATTTCGTCCCGCTGCGGGACGCCAAGATCAGCGTCATGACCCACGCCTTCAACTACGGAACAGCGGTCTTCGAGGGCGTTCGCGCCTACTGGAACCCCGAGCAGGAGCAACTGTTCGGCCTTGACCTGCTGCCCCATTTCGAGCGCATCCATCGGTCTGCCCGCATTCTCCAGATGGAGGTGCGACTCAGCCCCTCCGAGTTGGTTGCGACCGCGGTCGAACTCCTCCGGCGGAACGGATTCCGCGAGGATGCCTACATCCGACCGATTGTCTACAAGTCCAGCGAGTCGATCGGAGTCCGCCTCCACAATCTCGACAGTGAACTCACGATCTTCTCGGTGCCCTTTGGCAAGTACGTCGACACCGAGTCCGGGATCCACGCCCAGGTGAGCACCTGGCGGCGGACCGATGACAACGCCATTCCGGCCCGGGCCAAGATCACCGGCTCGTACGTCAACGGGGCGTTTGCCAAGAGCGAAGCGCAGCTCAACGGCTTCGACGAGGCGATCATGCTCACCCAGGACGGTCACGTCAGCGAGGGCAGCGCCGAGAACATCTTCCTTATCCGGGATGGCGTTCTGCTGACGCCACCGGTGACCGATAACGTTCTCGAGGGCATCACCCGGGCGCATATCTTCGAGGTGGCCGGCGACCTCGGCATCCCGACGGAGGTGCGTACCCTGGATCGCACCGAGTTGTACGCCGCCGACGAGGTCTTCCTGTGCGGCACCGGCGCCCAGCTGGCCCCGGTCACCGAGATCGACCGCCGGCCTATCGGCGGCGGGGAGGCCGGGCCATTGACCCGACGCCTCCACCAGGTCTATTTCGACGCCGCGCGGGGCCGGATCGAGGCCTACCGCGGTTGGTTGACCCC
>JAHFBB010000042.1 GCA_023250255.1 Chloroflexota bacterium
CGGGCCCTCCATGGCGAAGGGATGGGCTGAACTCATCGCCGAACTGGTAACCCGGGCCACCGCTGCCGGTGCCGGTCGGATCGCCTCCCTGGGCCATGAATCCGGGGATCACCCGGTGGAAGGTCGTGCCGTCGTAGAAGCCGGCTCGGGCAAGGTTCACGAAGTTCTCGACCGTCAGCGGGGCGCCGCTGGCAAACAGGTCGACCTCGAACTCGCCGCGCTCGGTGACGAACCGGGCCGCGTACTGCTGCGAAAGGTCCAGGGAACCATGTGGGGCGGAAGGCTTTTCGGCCACGGCTACCTCTTTCAGTAATCGGTGGGAGGAGTCTGGAACTCGATGATCAGGGCGTTCGGCTCAGCGCTGAGCCGAACACGGAGGCAAGGATCGGCTGTGGATGACAGACCGATGAACCAGGTGCTCACCGCTTCAAAATCGCCGGCCTCCACCAGTTGGCGCAGGACCGGAAACTCGACCCTGATGTTCGTCGATCCATCGTAGGTGAGCGAGCCGTCTTCGCTGACCCTGGTTCCGCCGTTGAGCGTCAATTGCAGCGCCGTCTCGCCCTGGACCTCGATCGGCAGGCCGCTGGGATCCGCCAGATAGGGCGGGGTCGCCGCCTGGATGGTGAACTCCGGCGTCCCTTCGCTGAATGAGAACGCAATCTCGTCGAGGCCTACATCCGAGGTGGTCTGGACATTGGCGATGTGCGCCAGGCCAACGGTGGCGGCGCCGTTGATCGGCAAGGAGCATACGAACTCGCCCATCCCGTCGGCACTGGGCGCCGGTACGGACGAGGCTGCCCCGGAGCCGCCGGCCGACGGCACAGATTCATCCGACGGCGCGCAGCTTGCGAGGAGGACGCCAAGCACAACCGTCGCCGTGATCAGCGGAAGGTGTTCTCGCATCTGCAGGCGATGGTAGGTCAATCGCGTCTTGCGACAATGCGGGCATGACCCATGGCCATCTCCGTCCGGCGTCCGCATGGGCGGTTGGCCTTGCGCTGGGCTCGGTGTACGTCATCTGGGGCTCGACCTACCTGGGCATCGCGGTCATGGTCCAGACCCTGCCGCCCATGGTTGCCGGTGGCGTGCGCTACGCCACCGCCGGCCTGATCCTGCTGGCCGCCATTGCTGTCTGGCGTCGATTCACGGCGTCCGGCCGTGCGGCTCCGCCATCGCCCCTTGGCTGGCGGCAATGGGTGGCCGGCACGGTCATCGGCGCCTTCCTGCTGCTCGGTGGGAACGGGGGAGTCTCGATCGGTGTCACCCTCATTCCGTCCGGAATCGCTGCGGTGCTGATCGCCACCAGCCCCATCTGGATGGCGGTCTTCGAGGCCATCGGCAACCGGAAGTTGCCCAGCCCGTTTGTCAGTGCCGGACTGCTGGCAGGCCTGGTCGGAGTCGTCCTGTTGTTGGCGCCCAGCGCCGACGAGCCTCTCAACCCGGTCGGGGTGGCGCTGGTGGTCATCTCGGCGATCTCGTGGGCCATTGGATCGGTCATTTCGAGGCGGATGCCACTGCCGAAATCAGTCTATTCGGGGGCCGGGCTGGAGATGCTGATGGGCGGTGCCCTGCTGGTCATCGTTGGTACCGGGCGCGGTGAGCTGACGAACTTCGACGTATCCGCGGTGTCCGCCGCGTCCTGGTGGGCGGCGGTGTACCTGGTGGCCATCGGTTCGCTGGTGGCATTCACCGCCTACATCTGGCTGCTGAGTCATGCGCCGCTGAGCCTGGTTTCGACCTACGCATACGTGAACCCGATGGTGGCCGTGGTCCTGGGGGTGGTCTTCCTCGACGAGACCCTTACCCCGCGCACGCTCATTGCGGCCGGGATCATCGTGGTGGCGGTGGTGGCCATCGTCAGCGGCCGCCCGAGAAGCGTACCGCCCGAACCGGACGTGGCCGTCGAGACGGGGAGCGGCTAAATCCAGCCACTGGCGCGGCTATCATCGGCCCCCCACATGCGCGACGACCGTATCGCCACCGCCCTGGACTTTGGTGCCGGCATCTCGGCCGACCACCGGGACGGAGTGCGCTGGGTCGACTACAGCAACATCAGCTGGAACCCGGTCTTCTGCAAGCGCTGCGACATCTGCGTCGACATCTGCCCCAAGGGCACCCTGGTCCTGCGAGATGACGCCATCCTCGAACTCGAAAACTGCATCCTGTGCGGCCTCTGCGAGCGCTATTGCCCGGACCTGGCCATCGAGATGATTCCCTCGGCGGTGGCCGCCCATGCCGCCAAAGGAACTGCGCCAGAAGCGGGAGCGGAGTAGACCGATGCGCCGGCTGATGCAGGGCAACGAGGCGGTCTTCCGCGGTGCGCTGGCAGCAGGCGCGAGTTACTACGCGGGCTACCCGATCAGCCCGTCGACCGAGATCCTGAACGTCGCGTCTGGCTGGGCGGCGGAGCACCCCGAGTTCGGCTTCCTCCAGGCCGAGGACGAGATCGCCAGCGCCAACGCGGTCATTGGTGCGTCATTGGCGGGCGCCAAGGCGTTCACCGCCACCTCCGGACCGGGGTTCAGCCTCATGCAGGAGGCCGTGGGATATGCCCAGAAGGTCGGCGTGCCCAGCGTGTTCGTGAACGTTCAACGGGTGGGTCCGGCGACCGGCATGCCGACCATGCCCGGCCAGGGCGACATCATGCAGGTCCGCTACGGCAGCACCGGTGACTACACCCCGCTGGCGTTCTATCCCAACTCGGTGGCCGAGGCGTTCTCTACCACCGTCCTGGCGTTCAACGCAGCCGAGGAGTCCCGCTCGCCGGTGGTCCTGCTGTCCGACACGTTCGTCGGCCACCTGAACGAGGTGGTGGATCCCGAAGAGCTGGCCGCCGCGGCCACGGTGGCGCCCCGCGAACTCGCCCCGCTCGGCCGGCATGAGTTCGGCTCTCCGCGGTTCTTCGCCGGCGTGTTGATGTACGAGCACGGGCCGAATGCCGGCGAACCGGCAACCGCCGACGCGGACGAATACCTGCGCCAGTACTACGCCGCCAAGCACCGCCATCTCGAGGTCGCCAACCGCTACGCGTTGTACCAGCACGGCTGGAACGTCGACGCCCAAACCCTGGTCATCTGCTACGGGATCGTCTCCCGGGTGGCGGCACCGCTGGCACCCGATTACGCCCTGTTCCGGCCGATCCGGATTCACCCGATGCTCGGCGACGAGCTGCGCGCCATCGCCGAGCGCTACGAGCACATCGTGGCTATCGAGGCGAACGACGGGCAGTACGCCGACATGGCCGAACTGACCCTCCGCCGCGAGGTGAAGCGTGTGCCCCTGCTTGGCGGACGAATCAGCATGGAGGCGCTCCGTGCCGGGCTGGACCGCGTCCTGGGCGGCGGGCCTGCCGAACCACCCATCCCGCTCGCGCCCACCGAGGCGGTCGAGCGTTCACCGCTGGGGATTGGCTGATGGCTGAAACCGCGCTCGCCGAACTGAATTACAAGTCGAAACTGAAACTCGCCCTGTTCCCGACCATCTGGTGCCCGGGCTGTGGGATTGGCACGATCATGATGCAGCTGGCGATGGTCCTCGATGAAATGGCCATGGATGAGACGAATACCATCATCGTCAGCGGCATCGGTTGTACCGGCCGAATGGGCAGTTACATGCAATTCGAATCGGTCTACACCCTCCACGGTCGGACGCTGCCGGTTGCCGAGGCCATCAAGACGGTTCGACCCGAGATGAACGTCATCGTGGTCGCGGGGGACGGGGATACCGCCAGCATCGGCGGCAATCACCTGGTCCACTCGATCCGGCGGAACGTGCCGGTTACCGTGCTGTGTAACAACAACGAGATCTACGGACTGACCGGTGGACAGACCGGTCCGACCACTCCGACCGGCACGAAAACCCTGTCGTCCCCGAGTGGAAACCCGAATACCCCGATCAACCTGCAGGGGATCGTTCGCAGTTCTCCGCACGCGCTGTACGCCAAGTCGACGGTGTACCACCAGACCCACCTGCGCAATGCGATCCGCGAGGCCATCGAGCATCCCGGGTTCTCATTCGTGGATATCACCAGCCAGTGCATCGAGAACAACGGGCGGCGCATTGGCTTCGCCAACGCCAACGAAATGCTCACCTACTACCGCAAGGGTTACAAACGCGCCCCCAAGGATGCGGACACGTTGGGACCGATGGAGATCGGGGTCCTCCGTCCCGAGGCGGAACGGGTTGGCAACGGGGCTGCTCGGCCGCTCGTCGTCGAGGCTGCGCCCGCTGTTGAAACACCGAGGCCCAAGGCGGCACCGGTCGATGACGAGGAGAAGGCCCGCAAGCGGGCCGAGTCGCAACAGAAGTTGGCCCTGATGCAGAAGCTTTCGCCCGAGACCAAGGTGCGCGTGGCCAAGGGCGAGATCAGCCTGGCCGACGCCCTGCTCGAGGCCGGCGTGGAGGAAGGTCCAGCGTGATCGACAACACCGTCGAGCTGGTGTTGACGGCCGTGGTCTTTGGCCTGATCGGGGTCTTCTCGCCGACGCGCTTCGCCTTCCAGGTGATGATGCTTGCCGGCGACCGCCGATGGCTGCGGGCCAGCTGGTTCCTGGTGGGCAGCACGATCGTGTTCGCGGTCCCATCGATCCTCGGCCTATTCGGCGTTGCCGCCGGCCTGCCGAACGAATCCAGCACCTTCGACCTGTACCTGGGCGTGGGGCTGCTGATCATCGGCGGGCTGATGCTGGCCCGCGCCCGGTCCGCCCCCGGTCGGCCACCGCAACCACCCCGCCATGCCATCCTGGGCGCGCTGCTGGCGGGAATCGGGGTGTCCATCCAGTCTCCGGGCCGTCTGCTCGTGCTGCTGGCCGGCGGGTATCGGATTGGAGCGCTGGCCGCCTCGGGTCTGGTTGGGCTGGCCTACGTCGGGCTCATGTTGGCCGTCTGGCAGGTTCCAGTCTGGGGACCCATGGCTCTGTTCGTCTTCCGACATGACCGGTTCGCAGCCCTCGAGCGGCGAGCGCGGCCAGCCCTGGACCGCGTGGAAAGCGGAGTCGTTGGCGGTGTTCTCATTGCATTCCTGGGGGCCATCCTCGTGTTCCATGCGGTCATCGTCTGACGTGGCCACCCGGATTGCGCTCGACGGGGTCGGCGGGCAGGGCGTGCGGGTCATCGCCGGCGTCCTGGGCAATCTGCTTGCCCGGATGGGCAAGTACGTCACCGTCCTGTTCGACTACGACTCGTCCGTCCGCGGCAGCATGTCGGACGCGTTCGTGATCTTCGATGACCAGCCGATCGACAACCCGGTGGTTGAGGAGGCCGACATCCTGTTGAAGCTCGCCGACAAGGGCAGCCTGCACATCACTGGTCGGAAAGTGGTGACCGATCTCGGGCTCCACGAACCTGGCGCCGAGCAGATCCCGTTTGCCTCGCTCGGGTCCGAGCATTTCGGCAAGGAACTGTTCGGCAACATGATCGCCCTCGGCCGGCTGCTTCGGCTCGCCGAGATCGATTTCGATGACGATTCGATCCGTTCGGCATTACCGCGGCGTTACCAAGACGAAAACGTGGCCGCCATTCTTTTCGGCTATGAGTTGACCCCCGAGCGCATCGCCGAGTTGGCGGCCGCCGCCCCGCCATCGCGCTTCGAGATGAACGATGCCGCCACCGCGCCCCTCCACCGCCGCACCGGGATCAACTCCGGGGAGTCGGGTATCGCAGCCTCCACCGCCGAGACGGGCTAGGCGGGCAGCTCCATGCCGCGCGCACTGGCGGCTGCTTTTCGGATTGGCGCCGATCCGGGCGACGACGAGGACCTCCGTCTCCGGAAGCTGCTGGCCATCGCCGCCGCCCTGATGGTCACCCCGGCGGCCGTGTTGTGGGGTGCCATCTACTGGTGGTTCGACCAGCCGACCGCCGCCCTCGCGCCCTGGACGTACGCCGCCATATCCACGGTGGGGATCGCGCTGTTCGCGGTGAATCGGAACTACCTCCTGTTCGTGACCAGCCAGTTCGTTGCCTTCCTCGTCCTGCCGTTCGCGCTGATGTGGGTGCTCGGTGGGTTCATCACCGGCAGTGCGGTGGGCCTGTGGGCCTGGTTGGCGCCGCTCGCGGCGCGCCTGATCGGACATCGGCGGGCGGCGATTGGTCTGCTCCTCGCATTCGCCGCGGGCTTCGTGTTCAGCGCAGTCATCAGCCCGCCGCCGGCGGACGAGACCCTGCCCGAGACGGTCGTGCTCGCGTTCTTCGTGCTGAACGTGGTGGTCGTGGCGGCCATCACCTTCACGCTGGTCGACGCGGCTTCCGGAGGTCGGGAGGGTTCGCTGGCCTCAATGCGGGGCCTCGTGAACCGCTACTTCTCCGCCGAGGTGGTGGCCACGATCCTGGCCGATCCGAGCCGCCAGGAGCTGGGCGGCGAGGTCACCGAGGCCACCATCCTGTTCGCCGACCTCGGCGGCTATACCGCTTACGCCGGAACGCGGGTGCCGGGCGAGGTGGTGGCCCTGGTGAACGCCTATTTCGGATCGGCGGTCCCGTTGATCGAGGCCGCGGGCGGTACCACCATCAGCCTGCCCGGGGACGCGGTGCTGGCGGTGTTCGGTGCACCGACCAGACAGGTCGATCACGTGCTGCGGGCGGCGCGGGCCGCACTGGCGATCCAGGCGAGCGGTCGCGAATTGTCGGCCGAGCACCCGGACTGGCCGTCGTTCCGGATCGGGCTGAACAGCGGCGACGTCCTCGTCGGGAACATCGGCTCAGCCGACTACCGCCAGTTCACGGCAATGGGCGACACGGTGAACATGGCGCAGCGATTTCAGTCGCTGGCGGAGCCGGGCCGGATCGTGATCGGTCCGCAGACCGCCGAGGTCCTCGGTTCAGCCGCTGACCTCGCCTCGCTCGGCCCGGTTCTGGTGAAAGGCAAGGCCGAGCCGGTCGAGCCCTGGGAACTGCGCGGGTTGCGGGAGGACTAGACGGGCAGCAGCGGAGATCGGACCGCGCGGCTGACTCCCACCCCGCGGTCCTCCAGGGTGGCCTTCACTGCCGAAATGAACCGCCCGCCGCTCTCGAGTTCGGTCCGCAGTGCGCT
>JAHFBB010000220.1 GCA_023250255.1 Chloroflexota bacterium
TCCTCGCCTCGCGCGATCTGCTGGGAAAGTTCGCGCCGGGTGGTCACGGCGGGACGTACGGTGGGAACGCCGTGTCGGCCGCGGCCGCGGTGGCGACCCTGGACGTCTTCGAGTCCGAGGACCTGGTCTCGCGCGCCGAGGTCCTGGGTCGTCGGCTGCTCAGCGGTCTGCGCGAGTCGTTGGGTTCGCACCCGCTCGTCGCCGAGGTCCGCGGCCGCGGCTTGATGGCCGGCCTTGAATTCGCGGAGGGTGACGGGCTGGCCCCGCGTCCCGACGTGGCCCAAGCCCTCGTCCGCGAGGCACTCTCCCGTCGCCTGCTGCTGCTCACCTGCGGTGTCTGGGGCCAGGTGGTGCGGATCATCCCTCCACTGGTGACCACCGAAGCCGAAATCGACCAGGCGCTCGCCATCCTCAGCGCCTCCCTCGAGGCCGCCACCGTTTGACCGCGTGACCGCGTGACCGTCCGACCGCCTGACCGTCCGGTCTACCTTCGCCGACGACATGGCGGCTCGACGGTCCCCATCCCACCCGGTGGGAATATCTGCCAAGAAGACGCCCGGGTCCGGCCCCCTGCCGCCGGCTCGATGACCATTTCGTCATAGCTCTGGGACGGATGACCAATTTGGAGCCCTCAGCCGGTCGAACTGACGGCCTCGCAGGCCAATCTTGTGAGTTACTCCCACCGGGCGGGACGAACCGGGCACAAACGTCGCGGTAAGCACCTGCCCCCACCATCCCGCCGTGGCCAACCGTGAACGACGGCTCCAGCGAGCCGATTGGTTGATGTCCAGCGACCTGCGTGAAGTGGCCGAGGGCCTGCGACGGGCGCGGCTCAGTGCGGGGCTGACCCTGACGGAGGTCGGCGCCGCGGTCGGGGTGGGACGCAGCACCGTATCTCGGACCGAACTGGCCGGCGGTTGTGCGCCTCGTCTCGACGTATTGGCTCGGCACGCCGCGACGGTCGGATTGCGGGCCAGGGTCCAGCTGTACCCCGGCAACGAGCCCCTGCGTGATGCGGGGCAACTTGCACTGATGTCCCGTCTTCGAGCATCGGTCGGTCCTGTCGGCACATGGGCCGTCGAAGTCCCGGTCGCGGGGGCCTCCGATCGGCGGGCGATCGATGCCGTGCTGAGTCTTCCCGGCGGACGCATCGGCCTGGAATGGATCACCCGATTGACCGATGGCCAGGCTCAGATTCGGGACATCACGCTGAAGCAGCGCGACGCTCGGCTGGAACGGATGGTCCTGGTCGTGCTCGCAAGTTCACGGAATCGCCGAGCCCTCCGGACCCTTGCCCCAGCCGTTGGGGAGGCGTTTCCCGTCGCGACTCGTTCGATCCTGCGGGACCTGCGTGGCGGCCGGCTACCGCCGGGGAACGGGATTGTTCTTCTCTAGCCGGGTGTCAAGCCGCGATATCCGGAGGCATACCAGATGAGGGGGTCGGCGTCGGGGGTGAAGCCCGCGGCGGCGATCTCGCCGACGAACAGCGAGTGGTCGCCACCGGGGTGGCGGGCGGTCACCCGGCAATCGAAGAAGGCGATGCAGCCGTCCAGGATGGGCGAACCGGTCTCCGCCTCGTGCCAGGGGGCGTCGCAGAACCCCTGGAGCTTGCCGGCCGTGGTCGGCCTGGCGAAGCAATCGGCCAGGGACTGCTGGTGCATGCCGAGCACGCTCACCGCGAACGAGTGGCTGCCAATGATCGCCTGGTGGGTTTCGGATTTCACGTTGATCGATGCCATCAACAGCGGCGGATCCACGCTCACCGATGCAATGGCGTTGGCCGTCATCCCCGCAAGCAAGGGTCCGTGCCGGGCTGCGACCACACTCACTCCGGTCGCAAAGCGAGCCATCATGGCCCGCAGGTCCTGGCGCTGCTCCTCGTTCATCGGGGCCAGCGTCCCGCCCTCGGGGGCACGAACCAGGTGACGGTCGCCGCCGGTCAGGTCCACGGCACCGCGGCAAGGTAGATCCTCATCGGTATCGTTCCATTCGCTCCAGCACGGCAGATGCCGCAGCCCAATCCTCTGCGGTCGGGTTATCCCCATTGTGGAGATGGAGCAGCGGAACCACGTTCCAGGCCGGCCCGTCCACATTTGGAATGTGGATAGCCAGGTCCCCCAGGTCCAGCCGAGCGACCAGAGTTGCGCCTCCACTCCCACTGCGCGCGAGTGCCGCGGACAGGGTGTTGGCGAATTCGTCCACGCTGTTGAATTCCAGACCGATGCGCATGGCCATCAACCCGGTGTCGGGCAGACCGAGCGCCGCGGCCGGTCCGTCCACGCCGTCCGTTCCGCTCATGTCAGACCGCGCCGAGCACGTCGAGCAACCATCGGAAGACAACTGCGCTGCCGACCAGGGTGAACAACAGGACGAGAAAGATCAGCACGAAGCCAAACGCGCTCGCCCAAGCCGGCACCGATGCCGGACGCCTGCGCCCAATTGGGCCGGCGGATGGAATGGAACCGGTGGCAATCCACACCGCCAGCGCGTCCCCATCGACACGGGTATCCACGTCTGCATCGAGTGGCATCACTACCAGCCGATCCCGACCCTCCAGCCCGGCCGGACCTTCCATCGCCGGTTCGGCGGTCAGCAGCAGCCGGGGTCCATCGGCCTCA
>JAHFBB010000043.1 GCA_023250255.1 Chloroflexota bacterium
AACCGGGTGTGATGGGTGAAGACCAGCGGAACGGCCAGGCGTCGCGCCATCCGGCGAGCCATCAGTCCGGAGACGAATGGCGACTGCGCGTGGATGAGGTCCGGCGCGAAATCCTCCACCAGGCGGGTAGCCGCCGAGGGCCGGGGCACCGGGACCCGGTAGCCGGGTGGAGCTGTGGGGAGTTGGACGGACGGCAACCAGGCATAGGTTGGATCGGGCCCCTTCGCCCCAGCCGTCCCCGGGTCCACGCCGACCGCAGGCGCCGGCGCTACCAGGACAACGTCATGGCCGGCCGCGCCCAGGCTCCGAGCGAGCGTCTCGGTAGAAACCGTGACCCCGGAGAGGTATGGCAGGTAGGTCTCGCCAAAAACCGCGATCCGCATTCGAGGCCCTCCGGGCGGGGACGGGCGGGAGAGGTGGTGGGCGATACTGGATTCGAACCAGTGACCTCACGGATGTGAACCGTGCGCTCTAACCAGCTGAGCCAATCGCCCGCGAGTCGGCCAGTATAGCCAGCCGGTTCGGGCCCCCCTCAGCCCCCGATCAGTAGCCGGGCGATCACGCCGAGCAGCAGGATGGCGATCATCGGCGATAGATCCAGCCCGCCCGTGGACGGCAGCAATCGGCGAATCGGTGCCAGGAGCGGCTCGGTAACCTGGTAGATAAAGGCAACCAGCGGCCCGCCGGAGGTGGGCGCGATCCAGCTGACCACGACTCGCGCCAGGATCAGCACCCACAGCACCAGCGCCAGGAGCTGGATGAAGTTCACAAGCAGCGGCGGCACGGGCGTCAGTCTACGGACCGATCAGACGGCCCGGGGACCGAACAGCGCGGTTCCCAGGCGAACCATGGTCGCTCCCTCGGCAACGGCGATCTCGAGGTCCGCGCTCATCCCCATCGACAGGACCGGTAGTGCGCGGCCGAGGCCGTCCTCGAGTCGATCACGCAGCACGCGGAGGCCGGCAAAAGCCGGCCGCGCATCCTCCAGATCCGATACCAGGGGCGCCACCGTCATCAATCCAGCCACCTGGACCGAGGTGTCGCGATCGAGGCGAGCGGTGAGCGAGCCGTCGGCGAGCGCATCGGTCAGTTCGGTCGGCGCGAATCCATGTTTGGCAGGGTCGCCGGCTACGTTGACCTCGAGCAGAACGGCGCGGGTCACCGCGAATTCGGTGCAGGCGGCCTGGATTCGTTCGAGCAGGCGGAAGGAATCCAGGGCATCCAGCGCGGTGAACGCATTGACCGCCCGACGAACCTTGTTGGACTGCAGCGGACCGATGAGATGCCACTCCGCCGATGGGAGTGCCGCAATCTTCGGCTCCGCCTCCTGGACGCGATTCTCCCCGAGCCGGGTCAGACCAAGGGCCATCGCCGCCTCGGCGGCATCCACGCCCCAGCCTTTGGTGACCGCCAGCAGGTCGACCCCAGCCGGATCTCGACCGGCGGACTCGGCCGCGTCCGCAATCCGGCGACGAACGGTTGCAAGCCGCTCGGCAAGACGCTCCGCGTTCATGCCGACGGCCGCGGCCTAGTCCTGTTCTCGGCGCGATCCCTGGCGCAGGAAGCTCGGGATGTCCAGGTCCTGGCCGCCGTAACTCGGGGCGCCCTCGAGATTCCGGCTCGGCTTCGCGCCCGGCCGCGCGGAATCCGATTCGACGGCGAATGGGGACGGCTCATCGAATTGGATCTCGATGGCCTTGGTCTGCTCGCGCTCCTTCTCGATCTCGGCCAGGATCGCCCGGCTCTGCTCGTCGAGCGACGACACGATGGCCGGTGCCTCGCTGGCGGTCGCCCGGGTGCCCGACTTGGTCTTGCGGCTGGCGTCGAAGCCGGTGGCGATAACAGTGACCTTCACCTCATCGCGCATCCGATCGTCGATCACGGTGCCGAAGATGATGTTCGCCTCCGGATCGGCGGCCTCCTTGATGACCTCGGCCGCCTCGTTGACCTCGAACAAGCCGAGGTCGCTGCCACCAGTCACGTTGAACAGGATGCCCTTCGCGCCCTGGATGTTCACCTCGAGCAGCGGGCTCATGACCGCATTCCGGGCCGCCTCGGTCGCGCGACCCTCGCCGCTGGCGATACCGATACCCATCATGCTGCTGCCGGCATCACGCATGATCGTCTTGACGTCGGCAAAATCGAGGTTGATCAGGCCGGGGATGGTAATGAGGTCGCTGATGCCCTGGACACCCTGGCGGAGGACATCGTCGACTACCCGGAAGGCGTCCAGAATCGAGGTCTTCTTATCGACCACCTCGCGCAATCGGTCATTCGGGATCGTGATCAGGGTGTCGACCTTGTCCTTGAGGGCCTCGCTGAATTGCTCGGCCACCAGCTTGCGGCGAACGCCCTCGAAGCTGAACGGCTTGGTGATGACCCCCACCGTCAACGCCCCGAGGTCCTTGGCAATCTCGGCGATGACCGGAGCCGCCCCCGAACCGGTGCCGCCCCCCATGCCGGCCGTGATGAAGATCATGTCGGCGTCCTTGAGCGCTTCGTAGATCTTCTCGCTGTCCTCTTCTGCCGCCCGCTGCCCCACCGATGGATCCGCCCCCGCCCCCAGCCCGCGGGTGATCTTGTCGCCGATGCGGATCTTGTGGGGCGCGTCACTCTGCAGGAGCGCCTGGGCATCCGTGTTCACGGCGATGAATTCGACGCCCATCATCTCCGCCCGGATCATCCGGTTGACGGCGTTGGTGCCCCCACCTCCGATACCGATGACCTTGATCAGTGCGAAGTTCTCGGCGTCGGAACGAAGCGGCATCGGGTGGCCTCCTGGCGATTGGAGCGGGGTCGGGACGGCGGTGTTGGGGTGCGCTCGATTCTACTCAGCCGGTCTGCGGCGCGGAGAGCAATCTATCCACAACTGGGGACCCAGTTGTCCACATTGGCCGAAACGACGGTGGACGAGTGATTCGAGCCGTCCACATTGGGGACGGACGACATGGCTCAGCCGGGGAAGAGTCCTCGCAGCCAGCCCATCAGTCGCCCAACACCGGCGTCTCCCTCGCTCGCCGCAGCGTATCCGCTGAGGTCGCTGGCCGGATGGTGCGCGCCCCACAGCAGCAGGCCGAGCGAGGTGGAGAATGCCGGGCTGGCCAACTGGTCCATGAGTCCGCCAACCCCTTCCGGCCCGGCGACACGGACCGGCATCTCGAGTACATCGCGGGCTAGCTCGGTCACCCCCGCAAGCTTCGCACCCCCGCCGGTCAAGACAATGCCCGCCGGCAGCGGGCCGGCGTGACCGGACCGCTCGATCTCGGCGCGGATCATGTCGTACAGCTCACGCATCCGCGCTTCGATGATCTCGGCGAGGCGGCGACGCTGGATCGTTTGGCCACCGGCGTCGCCCAGCATCGACACGTTCAGCAGCTCTTCGGGCTGGACCTCGGCGACATTGGCCGTCCCGTTCTTGACCTTGATCTCCTCGGCCAGGTTCAGACTGGTCCGCAGACCGATCGCCACATCGTTGGTCACGTTGATCCCGCCGACCGGCAGGACGGCGGTGTGCGACACCGCGCCATCGGTGAACACCGCGATGTCGGTCGTCCCGCCGCCGATGTCGGCGATCACTACGCCGAGGTCCTTCTCGGTATCTGTCAGAGTCGCCTCGGCGGCGGCCAGGGAACTGACGACGACTTCGTCGATCTGGACACCGCTGTTGGTGACGCATTTCGTCAGGTTCTGGATCGAGGTGGTGGCGCCAGCCACGATGTGGGTCTCGACCTCCAGCCGAACCGCGCTCATCCCAACCGGATCCTTGATTCCGTCCTGGCCGTCGACGATGTACCCACGCGCAACCACATGGACAACCTGGCGGTTAGCCGGAACCTGGACTGCCCGTGCGGCTTCCATGGCCCGGGCCACGTCCTCCCGGCTGACCTCGCGACGACTGCCGGAGACCGCCACCACACCTCGGCTGTTCTGGCTCGAGATGTGGCTCCCGCCAAGGTTGACGAACGCGGATCCGATCTTGTAGCCGGACAGCCGTTCAGCCTTCTCGATGCTCGACGAGATCGAGGCGACGGTCTGCTCGATGTTGGCGACCATCCCCTTCTTCATGCCGGCCAATGGCGCAATGCCGTAGCCGATGACGTTCACGTCGCCCATCGGAGTCACCTCGCCGACCACGGTGGCGACCTTCGTCGACCCCGCGTCGATGGCGACCAGAACGGTCTCCCTGTCCAAGAATTCTCCTCGTGCTGCGGCCGGGCCGACCTTACAGGAAGTGGCGCCTGATCAACGCCACGTTCTGGAAGATCCGAAGCCCGAAGACAATGAGGGCGACGAGGTACAGGTCGATCCCGAGCCGATCGCCCAGGAAGGTCAGGACAACCGCCACCAAGGTATTGGCCACGAAGCCGGTAATGAACACCCGGTTGTCGTAGTGACCGTCAAGCTCGGCGCGAACCGCTCCCAGCACGGAATCGAGGCCTGCCAGGATGGCAACCGCGGTGTACCGCGCCAGCTCGGGACTGACGCTCACATTGAGGACCAGGCCGAGCACCACGCCCAGGCCCAGACCGACCAGGGGAAGCCACATGGGCCGATCCGATCTCACGCTCGTCAGGGGCGACTCGGCCACGGCCGAATCGGCCGGCTCAGCCCCCGGCACGGAAATATACCCTTCCCGGATCGCGGACATCGATCCACAGCAGGGTCTCCTCCGGCTGGCTGGCGAACAGGGTCCGGATGGCATCTGTCTGGCTGGTCAGATGAGCGGCCATGACGACCTCGTTGTCGGTCGGGTTCATTCCGGCGAAGCCGAAGACCGCCGTCCAACGGCTCCCGTGACTGAGGAGCTCGAAGCCGTATCGCTCATCCACCGCGATGGACATGGAGTCGGCCGCTGAGCCCAGATCATCCGGCATCACGGCGGCCAGGCGCAGGGCGGTCGCCAGTTCGACAGCATCGAGCCGGTCCCCACGAATGAGGTTCCGTGAGGTGACCCGCCGGTCCTCGATGAGGGGCAGGGCTGCCAGCGATTCGGGGATCGCCGCGGTGCGTGCCAGCTCACCGATCACCACCCCGTCGGGGTTGAGCAGTAGGGTTACGGCGGACGTGCGCCAGAGCAAGGCTGGCCCTGCCTCGCTGATCTGAACGTGGACCGTGCCGGGTAGGCGAACCGAGACCGTCGCATCGGTCACCCCCGGAATGGCGAGCACATCGCGCTCGACGGCGTTCGGATCCACCGCCAGCACAGCCGCTCCATTGATGGGTGCCAGCGCCCGATTCAGAGCCGATTCGGCTGTCCACTGATTCCCGCTGATCTCGACCGCCGAAACGCGCAGTGCCGGGCCAAGCGTCAGCCATCCCATGGAGACGACGACCGCCAGCAACACGGTCGCGGCGGTGATCCGAGGCCACGGCCAGGCGGCCAGGCGCGTGCGCAGGGCGATCACCGGCCGACGAGCTGTGGCTCCCCGGGCTGACCGGCCCGTCGGGCGGGCGTTCGCTTTGGCCAGTGGCTTCGCGGTTGGCTTCACCTTCCGAACCGGGTTCGCGGATCGGCCGGCAACCGGGCGCCGACTCACGCCGGTCCCCGTCGGCCGCGGCGATCCGCGGCCATGCCAAGATCGATCAGCCGGGATACCAGTTCACCGAATCCAATCCCGGCACGTTCCGCCTGCTTGGGGAACATGCTGGTGACGGTGAATCCGGGGATGGTGTTCATTTCAGAGATCCACGCTTCCTCGCCGCGGACCAGGAAATCGACCCGCGCCATGCCGGCGCCGTCCACCGCTCGGTACGCGCGGACCGTGAGATCCCGCAGATGGGAGGCCAGCTCGGAAGTCACGTCTGCCCGCGGGAGCACATCGGCCAGTCCGGGCAGGTACTTGGCCTCGTAGTCGTAAAACTCGCGGTGACTGCGGACCTCACCCGGCTCGAAGACAATTGGATCCTCATTGCCCAGGATGCCGCACTCCAGCTCGCGCGCGTTCGCCACGTAGGCCTCGACGATCACCTTGGCATCCCAGCCAAACGCCTCGACCAGAGCCGCGGGCATTTCGGTGGGGCCATGTACCAGGGTCATGCCGATGCTGCTTCCCAGGCGGGCCGGCTTCACGACCGATCGGTCCGGGAAACGGGCTATCGCGCGCTCGACGGTGCCCATCGGAGCCGCGGCCCAGGCGGACCGTGTAAATGAGGCGTAGTCCACCACCGGCAAGCCGTGGCCGCGCATGACGTCCTTGAAGAGGACCTTGTCCATGGCCAGGGCGGAGGCCGCCACTCCCGCGCCGGTATACGGAACCCCGGCCAGCTCGAGGAATCCCTGCAGCGTCCCGTCCTCGCCGAATGGACCATGAATGGCCAGGAATGCGACGTCTATCGTCTCGGCCAGCGATCGGACCGCTGCGCGCGCAGCGAGGGCACTCGACGGATCGCGGACGGTCGTCATGCTCGCGACAGCCCCGCCGGCACGCAGCCGGGCGCTTGCGTCGGCGATCGTCCCAGCCCCGGTTGCCGCGGCAAGGGCACCGCCGTCAAGTTGAGCGGCCTCGGCGGTGGGCAGGTGCCAGCCACCTTCCCGGTCGATGTACACCAGGAACGGCGCGAACCGATCACGGTCGATGGCGGCGAGGATGGCCGCCGCAGAGGCGACGCTCACCTCGTGTTCCGCCGACTGGCCGCCGGCAAAGATGCCAACGCGCAAACGGGCGCTCACCGCGAGGCCCCCCAGTCGCCAACCAGGTCGATCTCCAGTTCGAGCACGACCCCAAACCGATCAGCCACGACGCTGCGGACGTGCTCGACCAGGGCGCGGACGTCGGCCGCCTGGGCTCCGCGCTCGGTCACGATGAAGTTCGCGTGGCGGCTGCTGACCTCGGCGCCGCCGATCCGGAACTGCTTGAGGCCGGCCGCCTCGATGAGACGCCCGGCATGATCGCCGTCGGGGTTGCGAAAGACGCTGCCCGCGTTCTGCTGATCGAGCGGTTGGGTGGCCAGTCGTTGGGAGCGGATGGCCGCCAGACGCTCGGCAATGAGGCTCGGCGAGCCGGGCTG